>DASZYK010000531.1:0-2516 GCA_035545455.1 Steroidobacteraceae bacterium | reverse complement strand
CCACGGTGAGCGCGTTGTGCGTGGCGAACTGCGGATAGATCACATCGGGCGCGTCGAACAGCCGACTGGCGCAGACGAGATAGCTGGCGTCGGTCGCGGCTTTCGACGTGTAGACCGGAAAGCTGTCGAGTCCGCGCTCCTGCGCGCGCTTGACCTCCGTATCCCAGTAAGCTCCTTTCACCAGCCGCACGGACATGCGCCGGCGGCTCTGCCTGGCGAGCTCCGTGACCCAGTCCAACACCAGCGGCGAGCGCCGGCCATAGGCCTGGACGGCGAGGCCGAGGCCGCCCCAGCCACGCGTGCCGGCATCACGCGCCAGTGCCTCGAGCACATCGAGTGACAGGTCGAGCCGATCGGCCTCCTCGGCATCGATGGTCAGCCCGATGCCCGCGCCGCAGGCCCGGCGCGCGAGATCGAGCATTCTCGGCACGAGGCGCTCCATGACCCTCGAGCGCTGCGTCAGCGCATAGCGCGGCTCGAGAGCGGAGAGCTTGACCGAGATGCCCGAGCGGCGATGAACGGAGCCGGCGGGCTGCGACCGCAGCGCGTCGATCGCGCCGCGGTAGGCCTCGAAATACCGCTGCGCGTCGCTCTCGGAGCGCGCGCCCTCGCCGAGCACGTCGAACGAGCACAGCGCCAGCCCGCGCTCCCGGCGGCCCCGCGCGAGCGCCGACTCGATCGATTCCCCGACGATGAATGCGCTCCCCATCATCCGCATGGCGCGCCGCAGGGCGCCGCGCACGAGCGGCGTCGCGATTGGCGATAGAAGCGGGCGACGGTGTTTCTCCTCGACGGCGGAGTCATTCGCACGTGGGGTGGCGGGGGCCGACTTCTCCGGTAACGGCTCCGGCAACAGGCGACTCGCCGTGCCCAGCAGCGCGAGAGCCCCTCGCACGGTCAGGTCCGCGCTTCGCGGCCCGGCCCCGCGCAGGGCGGCGAGGCGCTCGGCGATCAGGCGATCGGCGCATCCCGGATCGGGCGTGCGAAGCAGAGCTTCGGCCAGCCCCATGAGCGCCTTGCCTTGCCGGCTGTCCAGCGGGAACTGATCCAGAAGCGATTCCGCGAGCGGGCGCGAGCGGGCGCGCTCGCGAGCCAATTCCACCCAGCGGATCGCGCGTGTCCGGGCCGCCTCCAGCGTATCCGCCAGCGGAAGCAGAGCCCGATGCAGATCCTCCACGGCGGCCGCTTCGGGCCGCAGGGTTGCCGCCCGGATGCGCTCCCGCAAAGCGCCGAGGTCACCCTCGCGGGGCGTCAGGTCCGAACAGATCTCGGGTGTGGCGGCCATCTGCTTGGAATTCCCGCTCGATCCAGTCGATAACGCTTATTTTATGCGCAACGCCAGAGGATAATTTTTCGTTTTGACCGGATTAGCAGTAATATTCACTACAATGAGCGCGAAAACCCATGCCGGACAGCACAACACGCCGGCGCACCGGCCCCTCGACCGGATAGACCGCAAGCTGCTGGCACGGCTGCAGCAGGACGGCCGCATCCCGGTCTCGCAGCTCGCGCGGGAGGTCAATCTCACCGTCACACCGACGCTGGAGCGGGTCCGGCGGCTCGAGGCCGGCGGCTTCATCGCGGGCTATTTCGCGCGTCTCAACGCGCTCAAGCTCGGCCTCGGCCTCCTGGCTTACGTGGAGGTCTCGCTCGACCGGACCACCCCGGAAGCCTTCGATCACTTCAAGGAGGTCGTGCGAGCCCACGGTGAGATCATGGAATGCCACATGGTCGCAGGCGGCTTCGACTATCTGCTGAAGGTGCGCGTCAAGGACATGGAGGCCTACCGCACCCTGCTCGGCGACACCATCGCATCCGTACGCGGCGTGCAGCAGACGCACACCTATTTCGTCATGGAGGAAGTCAAGTCGACTCACGCGATCGTGGTGCCGGAGGCATGACGGGACGCATCTGCATACGCGCGAGATGACGTCATGTATTACGTGCTCAACGACGGCGAAACACGACGAAACTTTTTGAATTAGCAGGGATTCGAGTCTTCTCCGGCAAGCGTGCTGGTGCTCTAATGGCTGATGTCGATGGTCTGCCGTTGGGGCATAGGGACTCGGCAAAATGCTTGCGATGAAAAAAGAGGAGTTTCCGGTGGAAGATGGTGTCGCGCGACTCGAGCCGCGCGTTGCAAGAATGGAAGGGGAAGTTGCTCAGATCAACTCCCGCCTCGCGGTCGTGGAGACCGACTTGCGCGACTTGCGAAAATCGATGGATCAGAAGCTCGACAAGCTGGATGCGAAGCTGGATGCGGCAGTCGGCAGGCTGGATGCGAAGCTGGATGCGGCAGTCGGCAGGCTGGACGGCAAGATCGAAAGATTGGACGGCAAGATCGACAGACTGGATGCGAAATTCGAAAGCCGGCTGGAGGCGCTGAGCACCCGACGCTTCACGTTGTGGGTGACCGTCCTCTCATCCACTGCGACGATCGTGGCGGCCGTTCTGGCGATCGTCCTCAGCGGTTCGCATGGGCACTGAGCGGAACGGCCATGCCGCAGCCGTCCGGA
>DASZYK010000530.1:0-2439 GCA_035545455.1 Steroidobacteraceae bacterium | reverse complement strand
GTGAGCGAGGATCGGCCCTACACCTCATCCTCGGTGGCCGCGAAGGCGCTGCAGAGGATGGCCAAGCCGAGCCTGACACAGCGGGAGCTGGACGTGCTCGAGCTCGTCGCTCAGGGAAGGAGCAACAAGGACATCGCGCGGCGGCTGTCGATCACGGAAGGAACGGCCAAGACGCACGTGAAATCCATTCTGACCAAGCTCGATGCGATCAGCCGCACGGAGGCCGTGGCCGTGGCCCACAAGAGAGGGCTGATCCGGCTCTAGGCCGCGCGGCTGCTTCGCTGCGCCCGCCGCCCAGTGCGGCGCCCGGGCAGTGTCCGCGAATGCGTGAGCTGCTGCGAACGGTGCGGCGGCGAGCGCCGCCGGCACCTTGCACCGACGAGTCCTCATTGCGATGGTCTCACTGCTCGCGATGAAATCCCGGTTCGTGTGCGGCCGCGGGGCTCTCGCCTCCGCCGCTCCCCGACCTGACGAGTGTCTGTCAGCTTCCTGAGAGCAATTTCACGAAGGCCGAGCCGCAGCCCGTGCCGCAGCCCCGGAACTTTCGGCATCCGCTCCCGTTGACCGCAACGCGAGGCCGGTGACCGGGCGGGCCGTGGACGAACGAGGAGGTTGACAATGAATCCCAGCTTCACTGCGACGAATGGCGAGAATGTTGCGACCGAGGCCACGCGCCAGGCGGAGCGCCTGACGGACGCCGCGAGTGATACGGCCGCGAGGGCCTCGACCGCTGCGCGCGAGCGTGCCGATCAGGCGCAGCGTTGGGCGAAGTCGCGTTGGGGTGACCTGCAGCGCAGCGTCGAGGCGCAGCCGTACCAGTCGAGCGTCTGGGCGCTGGGCATCGGATTCGCGGCGGGACTGCTCGTCATGGCGCTGCTGCGCGGGCGCAGCTGAGGTCAGGCGGCGCATCCGGCCGTACGGGCCGGATACGCGACCCGTGATGGTTTCGTGACACTTCGGGCCGGCGGCCGTGGTCTGCTTGGCCCATGCACCAGATCGGTGTCGTCGGCCTCTCCTATCGGCATGCCGGTATCGACGAAGTCGCGCGGCTTTCGATACCCAGGGCCGAACTCGAGGCGCGCCTGCCCGCGCTGCGCGAGGCGCTGGGCGTCTCGGAGCTGCTCTATCTCGGCACGTGCAACCGTGTCGAGCTTCTTTACGCCACGCAGGACGATGAGCCCGCGGGCGACCTGCGCGAGCCCGCGCTCCACCAGCTGACCGGAGGCCGCGGGGCGGCCGGCCAGGCCGCCCGTCTGCTGCGGGCCTGGGCCGGCGAGTCCGCGCTCGAGCACGTGCTGCTCCTCGCGTGCGGGCTCGACTCCGCTCAGGCGGGCGAGCGGGAGATCGCCGCGCAGCTGCGCGCCGCCTGGGACGCCGCCCGCGCCGCCGGCACCAGCGGCCCGATGCTCGACCGCCTCCTGGGCGAGGCGCTCGGCATGGCCAATCGGGTGCAGCGGCTGCGCGCCGGACAGGGCGCGTCCTCCCTCGCCGACCTCGCCGCGGCCCGCGTCCTGGATCATCTGGCCGGCGATCCCGCTGCCGTCGCGCTGATCGGGGTCTCCCCGATGACCCGCCGCTGCGGGCTGGCGCTGCAGCGCGCCGGCGTACCGCTCCTCATCGTGAACAGGACGCTCGCCGCCGCGGAGGAGCTCGCCGCGAGCCTGTCCGCCCGGGCGATCCCCCTGGAACGATTCCGGGAGCAGCCGGAAGCGGTCGGCGCGCTCGTCCTCGCCGCGGGCGGCGGCGAGCCCGTGCTCGATGCCCGCTCGCTGCGCTTGCTGGCCGAGTGCGCGGCGCGCGCGGGGCAGGCGGGATCGAAGACGTGCCGCAGTCATGCGCCGCTCGCCGTGGATTTTGGTGTCCCCCCCAACGTCGACCCCGAGGACGCGACCCGCGCAGGCATCGTCAGAGTCGGCATGAGCGAGCTCGTCCAGGAGGTGCAGGAGCGGCGCGTGAGCGAGCTGCTGCGCCTGGCCCCGGTGCGGGCGGCCATCGACGAGCGGCTCGCGCGCCTGCGCGAGGAGATGGCGACGCGCGCGATCGGGCCGCGGCTCGCGGAGCTGCGCGGCGCCTTCGAGCGCATCGCCGCGGATGAGCTCGATCGGGCACTCGCGCAGGAGCTGCGCGGTCTGACGGAAGAGCAGCGGCAAGCCGCGCGGCAGCTGACCTCGCGCCTCGCGAGGCGTCTGGCGCATCTGCCCATTGCCGGCATGCGGGCAGCGGCTGCCCACGCGAGCCCCGACGCCATCGACGCATTCTTCCGGGAGGCCCGTCTCCACCGCGGAGCCCGTCCCGAGGCGGCGGCGGAGGAGGATCCCGAGACCTCCCTTCCCGGGAGCGAGCGGCCTGGAAAAGCCACTACCATAGGAACGCCATGAGTCATTCCCCAGCGGGCACCCACAGCCAGCCGCATCCGCGCTCCGCGCTGCTCTACGAGCG
>DASZYK010000529.1:0-24088 GCA_035545455.1 Steroidobacteraceae bacterium | reverse complement strand
TGACGCGATCGATGCAGCTCACGCTGCTCGCCTCGAGGTGAATGGTGTCCTCGCGGCCGACGATGGCGGCGCCTTGGGCCGCAGAGAGCTGCCAGGACTCCTGGCGCGCGTTGACGAGCCGGAAGGCCGGTCCGCTGAAGGGCTCGAATCCCCAGTAGCCCTCGAGCGAGCCGCGCACGGTGTCGCCGAGACTCGCGTTCCCGACGCCCGAGGTATCGACCACGAATCCGCCCTGCCGCGCGTCGGCCTTGGCGGGCAGATCGATCGTCTTGCCGTCGCTGCCGGTGAGACTGAGGTGCATGTCGTGCGCGTAGCCCGTGGAGAATACGAGCGGCGCTCCCTCGACCGGCAGGACGAGGGAGCTCTTGCGCGCGCAGTAGATCTCCTTCGGATCGACCGCGTGCAGCGGCGGCGGCTGCGGCGCCTCGATGGCCGGCAGCGCGGTCACGAGCACGGACTTCGGATCGTGGAAGGACGGCGGTGTGTTCAGGGTGAGCGCCAGCACCTCGCCGCGCTGGGTCGCGAGCGCCGGGATGTACTGGTAACGCGCCGTCGTGAAGGAGCCGAAGATCCGGGCGACGTCGAGCACGGACGCGATATAGGGACTGTAGTAGCCGTAGCTCAGCTGCGGCGTATAGCTCGCCTCCATCGCCAGGTCGGTGGCCGGTCCCGAAGTCAGCGCCTCGACGATGGAAGTGCTGTGGCCGTCATTGAGGATCAGCGACTCCTGACCCTGCATGAGACACGGCGCCTGCAGCTGCGGGATGCGATCGAGGCAGCTCGTCTTCACCTTGATGGCGAGGCTGCGCCCGAGAAGGGGCGCCGCCTCTTTCAACTTGCCCGGCGCGCTCTGATCCAGGGCATGGATCGCCCGCAGATAGCTGTCGAGCCGCGAGCTGTCGAGCGTCGCCTGGTTGAGGTCCTGGGACGTGCGCACGAATGCGCCGGGTCGGCCCTGCACGGCGCTGATGAGGGTCCGCAGGTCCCCGCCCGCCTGCGGCGCGAGAAAGACGATCACCTGCTCGGCGCCGTCGGGCACGGTGAGCTTCAGGCCGTCGCGCGCACAGCCCCGCTTCCAGGTCTCGCAGGCGTGGAACCAGCTGCGCGGCGGCGGATTGGTGGCACCGCGCAGGAAGCCGATGACGAGCAGGTAGTGCTGCGACTGGGTCGGCGGCAGATCGGCGCGCACCCAGAGACGGTCGCCGGCGGCGAGATTCGGGACTTGCGCGATCGGCAGCGTCTCGTGTCCGCGGCCGACGGTGACCTGCAGATCGGGCCCGGCGAGATCGAAGGGCGCCACGCCCGCGGGAGCGGGAACCGCGGCCATTGGAGACAGCAGGGCGGCGAGCGCCGCCAGACGAAGCAGTCGCATCGCCCTATATTACGGCGGCAGCCGCGCAAGGAAACGGTCGATCACCGGAAGGACCTGCGGCTCATCGAGGAGCGGCACATGTCCGCGATTGCCGACAGTCACACGCTCGAGATCGGGCTTCTCGCGCTGCATGCGCTCGAGCGTGCTCACGCTGAGAATGTCCGAGAGCGCTCCGTGGATCACCAACATCGGAATGGAATGCAGGCGCGCAAACAACGGCCAGAGATCCCCGGGCACGGGCGGCGCAGCGCGCAGCGCATCGCCGACGCGCGGATCGCAGTCGAGCACGGGCACTCCGGAGGCGTCCGCGCGATAGCTGCGGCGCACGAGCGCCGACCACCTCTCATCGGGGAGGTCGGGCCAGGCATTTCCGTTGACCGCGCGATACTGCTTTACGGCCTCATCCCACGTGCGCACCGGCGGCAGCAAGCCCGTGTAGCTTCTGATGCGCTCGATGCCTCTGGGATCGACCTCCGGCCCAACATCGTTCAGCACTAGCCCTGCCACACGCTCCGGCGCGGTGGCGCCGAGCATCATGCCGAGGAGCCCTCCCAGCGAAGTGCCCACGACCGCCACCCGCTCGAGCTTCAGCACTTCCATCAGCCGCTGCAGGTCCGCGAGATAGGTCCCCGGATGATAGTTCCGCCACTGCGGGTCACGCGCCGAGTGGCCCCGCCCTCTCAGGTCCGGACAGACCACACGGTAGCGCGCCGCGAGATGCGGCGCCAGCGCCTCGAAGTCCCGGCTGTTGCGCGTCAGGCCCGGCAGGCACATCACGGTGAGCGCGCCCTCGCGGCTCGCATCGAACACTCTGCAGTAAAGATCGAGACCGTCGGCGGAAGTCCAGCGCTGCTCTCGATATGCCGGTGTTGTCATCTCATGAATCCTGGAGCCGTGATCGGCCGCTGGCCGCCATGATAGCCCACGGCTCGCATGCGCGGCTCGGCGCCGGCGCCGGGATCAGACCGGCTCGAAGCCGGCTCCGGCCACCGATTCGGCCTGGGCGCGGTCGAAGACCTTGGAGTCGACTTTGAGGTAAGCGAGCCCCTCCTGCGGAACGACGAGCGCCTCCGCGACGCCCGGCACCTGACGCAGGCGCGCGGAGAGGCGCTCGGCGTCAGCTTCCGAGCGGTTCCCCACGCGCACGACGCGTGTGGTGAGGTGACTGGGGGGCCGCATGGTGGCCGCGACGAGAAGCCACAGCACCGCGAGCGCGCACGCCAGGACGAACACGCCGGTCGCGCCGTTGCTCTGATGGATCCAGCCGCCGAGCACTCCGCCGACGAAGATCCCGAGGAACTGCGAGCTCGAATAGATTCCGGTGGCCGTGCCCGTCGAGCCCGAAGGCGCCGTCTTGGTGACGAGAGACGGCAGGCTCGCCTCCATGATGTTGAATCCGGCGAAGAAGACCGTGATGGCGGCGATCAGCACATAGACCTCATGGCCGCCCACGGCGAGCATGAGCTGACTGACCGCGAGCGCGCCGACGCCGCCGACGAGCACCGCCTTCATCCGCCGGTGGCGCTCCCCGATGATGATCGCCGGCACCATGATGGCGACCGAGACGAGCAGCACGGGCAGATACACGAGCCACTGGTCGCGGCTGCTCACGCCGAGCGTTCCGCGCAGCAGTCCCGGCACGACCAGAAAGCTCGCGGTGAGCATGGCGTGGAGCGCGAAGATGCCGAAGTCGAGACGCAGGAGCTCCGGATTGCGCAGCGTCGCGCCGAGGAGCGCCGGGACCGTCTCCGCCTCGCGATGAATCCGCAGGCGCCGCGGCGCCGGGACGACGAAGAGCGTGATCGCGATACCGACGAGCGCGAGCACGGCCATCAGCCAGAAGATGCCGCCCACACCGATCCAGCCGGCGACCACCGGACCGGTCACGATGGCGACCAGGAACGAGAAGCCGATCGTCATGCCGACCAGCGCCATGGCGCGAGTGCGGCTCTCCTCGGCGGTGAGATCGGCCACCAGCGCGAGGATCACCGAGCCGACGGCTCCGGCCCCCTGCAGCACGCGGCCCCAGATGACTCCGTCGATCGAGGTCGAGCTCGCGGCGACGGCGCTGCCGAGCCCGAAGAGGACGAGACCGCTGACGATCATGACCTTGCGCCCGACGCGGTCGGAGAGCAGGCCGAACGGCATCTGCAGCAGGCCCTGGCTCAGGCCGTAGATGCCGAGCGCGAGTCCGATCTTGTAGGGAGTTGCGCCGCCGAGCTGGCGCGCGAACGCGGCGAACACCGGATAGATCATGAAAAGACCCAGCATCCGCACCGAGAACACCGCGGCCAATGACGCGGCGGCGCGTAATTCCTGCTTTTGCATGGATGCCATCATAATTGATTGGCGGACCGGGCCGCGCTTGGACTGGCGCGGCCTTGGCAGCTTTCCGACCCGCGCGGACGGATTCCAGGGCGTGTCGGCTTCGGGATGCACCGCTCATGCAAGGCAAGACCGTCCTCATCACGGGCGCCACTTCCGGGATCGGCGCCGTCGCGGCCCGCAGACTCGCCGAGCGGGGAGCGCGCATCGTCTTCGTCGCTCGCGACCGGAGCCGCGCGCAGGAGACTCTGCGCGCTTTGCGCGCCGCCAACCCCGCGCAGACTCACGCGGCCTTCCACGCCGATCTGTCCCGCCTGCGGGAGATGAAGCGCGTCGCGGCCGAGATCGCCGCGGCGGAGCCGAAGATCGACGTGCTCATGAACAATGCCGGGCTCATCGCCTCGCGCAACCAGAAGACCGAGGACGGCCTGGAGCTGATGTTCGCGACCAATCACATGTCGTACTTCGTGCTCACCCTCCTCCTCCTGGAGAGGCTGCGCGCGGCGCCGGCAGCGCGCATCGTCTCGACGGCCTCCGAAGCTCATCGGCGCGCGAAGCTCGATTTCGGGCGGCTGCCCGGTCAGAAGGGCGCAACGGGCTACGGCACCACCAAGCTCTGCAACATCCTCTTCACGCGCGAGCTCGCGCGCCGCCTCGCCGGGACCGGCATCACCGCCAACTGCCTGCATCCGGGCTTCGTCGCCACCCGTTTCGGCGACAACGCCGGGGGCGCCATGCGGACCGGCATCGCGATCGCCAAGCGGCTCTTCGCCCTCACACCGGAGGAGGGAGCGAAGACCATGGTCTATCTCGCCAGCTCGCCGGAAGTGGCGGGCCGAAGCGGCGGCTATTACGACCGTTGCGCTCCGGCCGAGCCCTCGCCTGAGGCGCAGAGCGATGAGGCCGCAGGACGGCTGTGGCGGCTGTCGGCGGACCTTGCGCAAATCCCGGCTTCGACAGCCGTTTGACGGCGCAACGGCGTCCCCGCCGTCCGCCTCAGCCCACGGCTTCGGGCGCTTGCGCGCTCATCCGGGCCGCCGACCGGTTGAGGTTCCGGCGCACGAACCGGATGTGCTCGCGAAGCTGATAGAGCTGCTCCGCGTGCGAGCCGGGAATCTTGCGCAGGATGACCGCGCGCTCGATCTCTTCCAGCCGCTCGAGGAGCGCATCGCGCCTCTCCGGAGTGAGCATCGCGAGCGACTCGCGCTCGAGCGCCATCAGCTCCCCATAGCGGCGGTGAATGCGGCTGTCCACCCGCCAGCGGTAAAGCTGCGGCAGGAACCGCAGTCCCGGAATGAGGATGACGATGATGGGCACGAGCACGACGGCGATGCGGGTCACGAGGCTCGCGATCCAGAAAGGCAGGTAGCGGTAGGCGAAGCTGCGGTTGCCGGACTTGTAGTAGCGGGCGGCCTCGTCATCGAGCGGGAAGGTGTAGGTCGCGGTGTTGGGAAACTGGTGAGCGTACTGCAGCAGGGTGGCGCGCCCGTGCACCTCCTTGGCTGCCTCGATGAGCAGGTCGCACAGGGCCGGATGCAGATCCGGGCGGGCGATCAGCTCCACCGCCGGGGCGAGCAGCTCGAGCGGCCTTCTCGGCAGGTTGGCGCCGAGATCGAACGCTCCCGCCGGGATCCCGAGCTTGTGCAGATACGGAAAGCGCCTCGTATACGCGTCCGCCTGCTTGAAATCGAACATGCGGACTCCGCGCGTGTGCAGCATTGCGCGGATCGTCGCCGGCGGAGCGGAGTCACCCGTCAGAAAGATCGCGTCCACCCGTCGCGCGAGCAGCGCGTCGCGGGCAGCCTCGCCCTCGTAATCGAGGAGCCGCGTCGGTCCCTGCGTGCCGATGCCGTTGGCGCCGAGCAGCGCCAACGCCAGCAGCCGCGTGCCGCTGCCTTCCTTGCCTATCGCGATGCGCTCGCCCGCGAGCTGCGACAGCCTCGAGATGGGCCTGCGGGCGCGATAAAACACGGTGAGCGGCTGATAGAACATACTGCCGAGGGAGGCGAGATCGCCGCTGCCGCCTCCCTTGCGCGCCGTCTCCGTGATGCCCGCCTGCACCAGCGCGATGTCGAACCGCGAGTGCGGCGATGTCAGCCGGTCGAGGTTCTGCAGCGAGCCCTCCGAGGGGACGACTTCGAGATCGATGCCGCTGCGCGCCAGGATCGCCTTGTACCGTTTCGCGACGGTCTCGAAGGAGCTGCCCCTGGGTCCCGCGCTCATGGTGAGCGTCCGCGGCGGCGCCGGCCGCACGAAGTGCAGCGCCAGCCAGATGGCCGCGGCGCTCGCGAGCAGGATGGGGCCCAGGGTGTGAGCGAGATCCCACCACGAGATCCTGGTGATCTTGAGCGGCAGGCGCAGCTTCGCGCCGTGATGTTGCTTGCCGGCGTCCGCTTCAGGATTCGATTTCATCCGATCTCCAGCGCGGAGACTCCGGCATTCACGCCGCAGTGGAAGCGCCGCTCCCGTGTTGAGCTCACGCCCGTGATTGTGACGATCACTGGAATTTCGGAACGTTGGCCTTTATTCGTAGAATTTAACATTTATAATCAAAAAGTTAATAGTTTATTCTATAATCTACATTAATAATGAGTCGAGGTCGCCCGTGTGGCGAACCGCTTGCCCGTTCACACCGGCACCTTTCCGTCCGCGCCCGCTAGTCTCAACCGCGCCCGTAGACGGGCACGAGCGCTCCGGTCACCGCGGCCGCGTCCTCCGACGCGAGAAACGCAATCACCGCCGCGATGGCCGAGGGCTGCACCCACCGGGAGAAATCCGCATTGGGCATGTCGGCTCGGTTGCGCGGCGTGTCGATGACGCCCGGAAGCACGGCGTTGACGGTGATGCCGCGATCCTTGAGCTCTTCCGCGAGACTCTCGGTCAGCTTGTGGACGCCGGCCTTGGAGGCCGTATAGGCGCCCATGCCCGCGCCTGCCGGGCGTGCCGCCGCGCCGGCGCCGACATTGATGATTCGGCCGGCGGGGCTCTCGAGCAGCTGCGGCAATGCCGCCTTCGTCGTGACGACCGCGGTCTTCAGGTTGCTCGCGAACATCGCATCCCAGCCGTCGAGCTCGCCCTGCTCGAGGGTCTGCCAGCGAAAGCCGCCGGCGATGTTGACCAGGACATCGATCGAGCCAAGGGTCTCGCGGACGGTCTCCATCGCGGTGCCCGCGCTGGCGGCTTGCGCAAGATCGATCCCGCCCAGGAGACAGTGCGGCGCCGGGAATCCCGCGGCGACCTGCGCCGGCGGCTGGGCGTGGTCGAGCAGACCGAGCACTGCACCCTGCTCGCGGAAGGCGCGCGCGACGGCGAGGCCGAGGTTCCCGAAGGCGCCGGTGATGACGACCGAGCGCCGGCGAGAGGCGTGATTCGGGCTCATGAGAATCGCTCCAGCAGGCAGCCAATGCCGATGATATCGCCGCGCGGATGCGCAATCACGGCGGACCGAACCCCTTCGCCAGGCTCTCGCGCAGGTGGTCGATCACGCATTGCACGGCCCGAGGCGTCCGCGGCGTCCAGGGCCGGATGGCCTGCAGCCGCTCGCCGAAGAACCCGACCGGGCGCCACTGCGGCAGCACCGGCACGAGCTCGCGCGGCTCCCCGCCGCTCCAGGCCGTGAAATCCGGCAGCATGCCCACGCCCATGCCCGCGGCCGCCGCTTCCCGCAGCACCTCGGAGTTGTTGGCCCGCAGCGGTCCCCTCACGGGCACGCTCACGCGCTCGGCCCTGGCGCGGCGGCCGATCCGCTCGAAGGACCAGCTGGGCGCGCCGCCGTCGCGCAGGTAAAGGAGGCAGTCGTGGGCCGCCAGCTCGCTCGGGTGCTGCGGGACGCCCTTCCTCGCGAGGTATCGCGGGCTCGCGAGCAGCACTGAGCGGGTCTCGCACAACACGGTGGCGACGTGCGACTCCGGAACCCGGCTCGCATGCCGCACGGCCAGATCGAAGCCTTCCTGAGTCAGGTTGACGAACCGGTCGCTGAGATCGAGCTCGAGCCGCAGCTCCGGGTGGCGCTCGAGAAGCGTCGGGATGACCGGAGCGATGTGCTGGCGTCCGAGCGCCACGGGCGCCGTGAGGCGCACGAGCCCACGCGGCGCGCCCGCGAGATCCCGCACTCCGGCGATACCTCGCTCGATGTGCGCGAAGGAGGCGCGTGTCTCCTCGACGAGCTGCTGCCCCGCCGCCGTGAGCGTGATCGAGCGCGTGGTACGGCGGACGAGCGGCACGGCGAGCGCGCGCTCGAGGTCCTTGAGACGGAGGCTGACCGATGACTTGGCGATCCCGAGGCGGCGCGCGGCCTGGGTGAGACTGCGCGTCTCGGCGATCACGGTCAGCATGTGCAGGTCGGGCAGCGCGGCCTCGAGATCGCGGGCGCTCATGATGTCACCGATTGTTCGATTTATTGAACATTGTAATCGTACCATGGCGATTCTCAACGGCTCGCGGTGATCCTAGACTCTCCTGCCGGAACCTCTCGGACCCCGCTCATGGCCACCACACCGCTGCGCTTCGCCCCCTCCGCCGCCGGCCCGCTCGTCGGCCATTGGATCAACGGTCAGCCGGTGCCCGGGGACGGCGGCCGCACGCAGGAGGTCTTCAATCCCGCGACCGGTCAGGCCGCGCGGCGCGTGGCGCTGGCCGATGCCGGGCTCGTGGACCGGGCGGTCGCGAGCGCCGCGGCCGCATTTCCCGCGTGGGCGGATACGCCCCCCATCCGCCGGGCTCGGGTGCTCGGCCGGTTCGTGTCGCTCCTCAACGAGCACCGCGACGGGATCGCCGCTGTCATCACCGCGGAGCACGGCAAAGTGCTCTCGGACGCGCAGGGCGAGGTCATGCGCGGCATCGACGTCGTGGAGTTCGCCTGCGGCATCCCGCAGCTCCTGAAAGGCGGCTTCACGGATCAGGTCTCGACCGGAATCGACAACTGGACCGTCCGCCAGCCCCTCGGCGTGGTGGCCGGAGTCACCCCTTTCAACTTCCCCTGCATGGTGCCCTGTTGGATGTTTCCTCTCGCCATCGCCGCGGGAAACACGTTCGTGCTGAAGCCCAGCGAGCGCGATCCGTCCGCCTCCCTCGTCATGGCGCAGCTCCTGCGCGAAGCCGGGCTTCCCGACGGAGTCTTCAATGTGGTGCAGGGCGACAAGGCCGCCGTCGATGCGCTGCTCGAGCATCCGCGGGTGAGCGCCCTGAGCTTCGTCGGCTCGACCCCGATCGCGCGGCGGCTCTACGAGCGCGGCGCGCAGCTCGGCAAACGCGTGCAGGCGCTCGGCGGCGCGAAGAATCACCTGGTCGTCATGCCGGACGCCGACCTCGATCAGGCGGTCGACGGCCTGATCGGCGCCGCCTACGGATCGGCGGGCGAGCGCTGCATGGCGATCAGCGTCGCCGTGCTGGTGGGCGACGTTGCGGACCGGGTCGTGCCGCGGCTCGCGGAGCGCGCCCGGGCCTTGCGCGTCGGCAATGGCATGGACGCGGGAGTCGAGATGGGCCCGGTGGTGACCCGCCAGGCGCTGGAGCGCATCAGTTCATACATCGACACCGGCGTCCGTGAGGGCGCGCAGCTCGTGACCGACGGGCGCAAGCTCGAGGTAGCTGGATACGAAGGCGGATTCTTCCTCGGCGGCACCCTGTTCGACCACGTCAGGCCGGACATGACCATCTACAAGGAAGAGATCTTCGGGCCGGTGCTGAGCTGCGTTCGGGTCCGGGACCTGGGCGAGGCCCTGCGGCTGGTCAACGGCCACGAGCTCGCGAACGGTGTCGCCTGCTACACGCGCGACGGCGGAGTCGCGCGCGAATTCGCACGAGGGGTCCAGGCCGGCATGGTCGGCATCAACGTTCCCATCCCGGTGCCGATGGCCTGGCACGGCTTCGGCGGCTGGAAGAGCAGCCTCTTCGGCGACATGCACGCCTACGGCGAGGAAGGAGTCCGCTTCTACACGCGCCAGAAATCGGTGATGCAGCGCTGGCCGGCGCGCTCGCGGGAGGGCGCGGATTTCGCGATGCCGACCGCGCGCTGACCGCGGGCGCTCAGCGCCCCCGCCATCGCGGCGGCCGCTTCTGCGCGAACGCCCTGGGTCCTTCCTGCGCGTCCTCGCTCCGGTACGCCGATTCCGATGCGTGCCTCGCCGCACGCAGCGCGGCAGAGCGGCCCATCTCGGTCGACAGCATCACCATCTCGCGGGCCGCTCGCACCGAGAGGGGCGCGCCTTCGAGGACCTCGGCGGCAAGCTCGAGCGCCGCGTCCATCAGCTTCGCGGGCTCCGCCAGGCGGTTGACCAGCCCTATCTCGTAGGCGCGCTGCGCGCTGATCGCTTTGCCGGTGAGCACGATCTCCATCATGATCCGCTGCGGAATCATGTGGATGAGCGGCGCCGCCCAGGGGGAGCTGCGGCCCACTTTCACCTCGGTGATGGCGAACTTCGCGCCGGTGCTCGCGACGCAAAGGTCACACGCCTGGGCGATCATCCAACCGCCCGCGAACGCCACGCCGTTCACTGCAGCGATGGTGGGCTTGGTGAGCTCGATGTTGTCTCCCGGAACCGGGAACATGTCGCGCGGCGGTACCGCGAGGCGCGTCTCGGTCATCTCCTTCAAGTCGCCTCCCGCGCAGAACGCCTTGTCACCGGCGCCCGTCAGAATGGCGATGCGCAGGGCGGCGTCCCGCTCGAAGCGCTCCCAGGCGGCGAAGAGACCTTGGCGGATCTCCCTGCCGAGCGCATTGCGGGCCTCGGGCCGGTTCAGAGTGATGATCGCGATGCCGTCATCGCGCGCCTCGAAAAGCACGGCGTCGGCCATTCAGAACCCTCTCTGCTGGATGATGTGGGCGGCTCTCTCGAGCTCCTCCTGGAAATCCGGATGGGCGATGCCCGCCAGGCGGCGGGCCCGCTCGGCGAGCGGCTGCCCCTTGAGCTCCGCGGCGCCGTATTCAGTGATGATGACATCGACATCGCTGCGCGCCGTCGTCACCGGTCCGGAGAGATTGGCGGTGATCCTGCTGACCTTGCCGCCCCTGGCGGTCGCGGGCAGGGCGATGATCGACCGGCCGCCCGGCGAGCGGGCGCCGGCGCGCACGAAATCCACCTGGCCGCCGGTGCCGCCGAGATAATGAGACCCGCTCTGCTCGGCATTCACCTGCCCCGTGAGGTCCACCTCGATCGCGGAGTTGATCGTCACGAGATTCGGCAGGCGCGACAGCATCGCCGCCCCGTGCGTGTAGGCGGAGTTGCGCAGGCCGATCGCGGGGTTGCGATGGGCGAACTGATAGAGGCGCCGGGTGCCGATCAGCGCGCCCGTGATGGAGGTTCCCGCGTCGAACGGCTTGCGCGCATTCGTGATCACTCCGGCTTCGGCGAGATCGACGAGACCGTCGCCGACCATGCCGGAATGGACGCCGAGATCCCTTCTGTCATGCAGCAGCCGCAGGATCGCATCCGGAACCGCGCCGATACCCACCTGCAGCGTGGCGCCGTCGCCGATGTAGTCGGCGGCGAGTTTCGCGATCGCGAGGTCGGTGTCGCCGATCTTCGCGGCAGGCACTTCGACCGGGTCGCGCTCCACGCGCACGGCGCAGTCGATCCGCGCGGCCGGCAACACCGCATCACCCAGCGTGAACGGCACGCGCCCGTTCACCTCCGCGATGACCACCCTCGCCTTCCTCACCGCCGCCTCGACGAAATCGCCGATCAGCCCGAAGCTGTGGTTGCCTTGGGCGTCGGCAGGACTGACCTGCACGAACGCGACGTCGCAGCCGATGAGCCCCTGCGCGATCATCGCCGCCACCTGGCCCACATGACAGGGCACGATCGCCAGGCGGTGCGCGTCCGCGAGCGTACGGAGAGATCCGATCGCGCCCATGCTGGAGATGGCCACCTTCTGCGCGGCCGCGGCATCCAGGAGTCCGGAGAAGCTCGTGGCTGCGAACGCCGCCAGCGGACCGATGCCCTCCGCCTGCGCGAGCAGTGCTTCCACGAGCGTCGTGGGCTCACCGCATGCCTGACCCCACACGATGCGGTCTCCGGGCCGCAGAAACCGGCTCAAGTCCAGTCCCGCGACATCGGTCGTGACGGTCATCGGAGGGAGGCGCGCTTCGCCAGACCGAGCAGCGCCTGCGCGCGCGTGAGATGCGGACGATCGAGCATCGCGCCCTTGTGGCCGATCGTGCCGGCAGCGGGGTTGGCGGCAAAGAGCTCGACGATCTCCTGCGCCGCCGCCAGCTCCTCCGCCGTGGGGGTGAACGCCTCGTTGATCACCTCCACCTGCGCCGGATGGATCGCCAGCATCCCGCGAAAGCCCGCGCGCCGCACCTCCTGCGCCCGCCTGCGAAGCCCGGCCTCGTCACGGAAATCGGCATGGATCGTTTCGACGGCTGCGACACCGGCCGCGGCGGCGCCGAGGAGACACAGACTGCGCGCCAACTCGTACGTGAAGAGATATCGGCCCTCCGTGTCGGCGTTTCGGCTTGCACCGACGGCGGCTGCGAGGTCTTCTGCGCCCCAGGTCATGGCCGCCAGCCTCGGCGCGCCCGCATAGTCGCCGGTCGTGAACATCCCCGCGGCCGTCTCCGTCACGAGCGGGGTCACCCGCGTCGAGCCCCGTTCGATTCCGGCGGCGACTTCCAGCGCTGAGAGATAATGATCCAGCAGCTCGACGTCCGCTCGCCCGCGGGATTTCGGCAGCATGATGCCGCCGGGGCGTCCGGCCACCACTGCCGCGAGGTCCGTCAGCGCGTGCGGGCCCTGCAGCGAATTGATGCGCACCCAGAGGCGCGCGCGGTGCTCGGCGTTCGCGGCGAGAAACGCGGCAATCCGTTTCCGGGCCTCTGGCTTCTGCCCTTCGGCCACCGCATCCTCCAGATCGAGAATGACGATGTCGGCCGGTCCCGCGGCCGCCTTTTCCATCTTGCGCTCGCTGTCACCGGGGGCGAAGAGCCACGAGCGCGCATCGAAGGTTTCGGTCACGGCAGCCATGCCGCGAAGTATACGCGCAGCCGGAGACCGGGATCGGTGGTCCGCCGAGCACGGGCATTGCGCATGGCGCATCACGCCGGAACGTGACGCGCGGCCTGAATCCTCATCGGCCGGCGATATGACGATACTGCGCTTCGCTGAGCGGCACCACGCTGAGGCGCCCCTGGCGCACCAGCGGGGAGTCGGCGAACGCCTTGCTCGCCTTCATCTCCGCGAGCGGCACCGGCTGGCGCAACGGCTTCCCGGCTCTGATCTTCACCCGCGGTGCCTTCGCGTCCGATCCGTCCACCGACACGACGGTCGCGGTTCCCACCGCGCTCTTGACGTCCGCGGTCTCATAGATCACCAGCAGGTCGCCGGGTTTCATGCCGCGCAGATTCCTGACTGCCGCCGGATTCGATACACCGTCCCAGATGGTCTCCTCGTCGCGCGACAAGTCGGCGAACGAGTACTCGGAAGGCTCGGTCTTCAGCAGATAATGAGCGCTCATGTGATCTCCTGCCTCATGGCGGACGAGCTCAGTGCCGCCGCTTTGGAATGTGCACCAGCATGGCGCCGCCATTGCGCATCGATCAATGGGCCGCGCCCGCGCCGGGAGTACCGGCAGCGCCCGCTCCTGCCGCAATCACGCTGCAATACGGAGGCAGTCGCAGCGGCTGGACACCTGCAGCGCCATCGGCCCTCCAGCGGGCGGCGTGGCGCCACGCGGGTAACCGCACTTCGGCGGACAGCCTGGTATCGGCTGAAGATTCACCGAGCCACACCGCATAAGTCCCGGGCGCGGTGCGCCAGCTCTCGCCGGCCTCGTCGAATCTCGAAAGCAGTCGCGGATCCACGGTGATCGACAGCTTCGCCGAAGCACCCGGCGCGAGGCTCACTTTCGACCAGCCGGCGAGGCGTCTCGGCGCCTCCCAGCCGCCGGCTTGCGGCCCTACGTATACCTGCGGCACGGCCGCCCCGGCGCGGCTGCCGACGTTGCTCACCTCGAACGACACGACCAGCCGGTGATCGCGCAGCCGGGCGGCGAGATGGCTGTAGCGGAACTTCGTGTACGAGAGACCATAGCCGAACGGATAGAGAGGCTCGTGCCGGCGCTCCTCGAACCATCTGTATCCGACGGCCGCTCCTTCGCGGTAATCCACATTGAATGGTTTGCCGTCTGCGACGTCCGCGCCCGGGAGCCGGGGATGCGGCAGTTGCTCGAGCGAACGGGGAAAAGTCACCGGCAGCCGGCCCGAGGGATCCACGGCGCCGAACAACACCCGCGCGATCGCCGGGCCGCCGCCGCTGCCCGGAAACCACGCCTCGAGGACCGCCGCGACCTTGCCCGCCCAGGGCATCAACACCGGGCCGGCCGTCTCCAACACCACCACCGTGTGAGGATTTGCCGCCGCCACCGCGGCGATCAACGCGTCCTGCTGACCGGCCAGCCTCAGAGGCACGTCCTGGCTCTCGGCCGCCCACTGCGTGGCGAAGACGATCACCCGGTCGGCCCGCCTGGCCTGCCGCGTGGCTGCGCCGACGTCTTCGCCGGAGAGATACCGGATACGGGCCTGCGGGCTCTGCCCCATGATCGCCGCGAGCGGGGAGGACGGCAGATACACCACGGGCCCCGGCCAGCCCCGCGGCTCGAGACCCGGCACCGCGTTGCCGCCCGGCGGGAACACCGTGGAGGATCCGCCGCCGGAAATCACACCGCGGTCCGCATGGCCTCCGATGACGAGCAGCCGCTTCGTGGTGCGGGCAAGCGGCAGGATGTCGCCGGCGTTCTTGAGGAGCACGATGCCCTGCGCCTCATCGGCGCCGGCCACCCGCGCATCGGCGGCAAAGTGGATCGACGCGGAAGCGGCGCCGATCGGGTGATCCACCACGCCGACGGCGAACATCGATCGCAGAATCCGTCCCGCCATATCGTTCAA
Organism: Steroidobacteraceae bacterium; assembly: GCA_035545455.1. Taxonomy (GTDB): domain Bacteria; phylum Pseudomonadota; class Gammaproteobacteria; order Steroidobacterales; family Steroidobacteraceae; genus 13-2-20CM-66-19. The sequence goes on along the minus strand of DASZYK010000529.1, from coordinate 9,506 downwards.
GCGCGACCGAGGGACTCGTCCTGAAGCCACCGCCGACTGCAGCGCCGGCCCGAAGTAAGGCTCGCGATCGAACACCGCGGCGGACTCCTGGTCGAGTCCCCCGAGCGCCGCGCGCTCGGTGCTGTGTACGGCGCCCCAATCCGACATCACATAGCCGGCGAAGCCCCAGTCCTTCTTCAGCACCCGATCGAGCAGCCAGCGGTCCTCGCAGGCATACACCCCGTTGACCCGGTTGTAGGAGCACATCACGGCACCGGGCCCGCCCTGCTCGACCGCCAGCTCGAATGCCAGCAGATCCGACTCGCGCGCCCCGGAGGGATCGATATCCGCGCTCAACACGGTGCGGCCGGTCTCCTGATCGTTGAGCGCGTAGTGCTTGATCACCGCGATCACGTGCTGCGACTGGATGCCCTGGATCTGCGCGCCGGCGATCGTGCCCGCGAGCAACGGATCCTCGCCGGCGTACTCGAAATCCCGCCCGCCGCGCGGCTCGCGCGTCAGGTCTGCGCCGGGACCCAACAGCACGTTGAATCCGGAGGCGCGCGCCTCGGCGGCGATCATCGCTGCACCGCGGCGTGCGAGCAGCGGATTCCAGGTGGCGGCGGTGGCCAGTCCCGAGGGCAGTGCCGTGCGCTCCCGCAAGGCGTCACCGGATGCTCTTTGCGTGGCGACACCCAGGCCGGCATCGCTGATCCACTGCGGCGGAATGCCGAGGCGGGCGATGCCCGGCACGAAGCCGGCCGAGCCCATGCGCGCATCCTGCGGCGGAGCATAGGAAGCGTCGGACTTCGCCGAGCCGAAATACCCGAAGACCAGCGAGAGTTTCTCCTGCTCCGTCATCGCCTTCAGGGCGAGCTGCGCCCGCTCATCGGCAGAGCGCGCCGGGTCGAGCCAGGGGCGTGCCGTGTCTGCCGCTGCGTACGCGGGAAGAGAAGCGGCGATGAGGCACAGCAAGGCAAGGGCAGCGCGTCTCGAGTGTGGCATGATTCAGCCGCCCACGAACTCCACCATGGCCTTCGTCACCGCGGCGGGCTGCTCGAGAGTCGAGAGGTGACCCGAGTCCCGGATGATGGCCAACCGCGCGTTCGGTATGCCGCTGGCGATCTCCTCCGCGCGCTCGGGCGGCGTGAGCACATCGCCATCGCCGACGATGACGAGCGTCGGGCAGCGCACCGCAGCCAGTCCGGGCCGCGAGTCAGGCCTGCCGATGATGGCCGTCTGCTGATTGATGAATCCTTCGGCGCCGACCTCCTGCACCATCGCGCGCCAGATGCGGCGCAGCGACTCATCACCCCACCGGCGCGCATGCACGAGCCGCGGGAAGAGCATGTCGGCCACCTCGGCGAGCCGCCCCTCACGCGCCATCTCGATCTGCGCGCGCCGCTGCTCGCTCTGCTCCGGCGTGTCGGCTCGCGCGCTGGTGTCGAGCAGCACCAGCCTGGCGACCCGCTCCGGCGCCTGGCGCAGTATTTCGAAGGAGACGTAGCCGCCCATCGAGAGCCCCGCGAGCGCGAATCGCGCCGGCGCGCTCGCGAGAATGCGCCGGGCGATCGCGCCCATGCTGTCATCCCGCGTGTGAGCCGCCACCGTGACCGGACCGGTGCGCCAGAGCTGCGGCATCTGCTCCGCGTAGAGCCGCGGCGACGCCAGGAGGCCAGGCACGAGAATGATGGGCAGCGAGTGCGATTCGGTCATGGAGCTGTGCTTCCGGGGAGCCATGCCGCATTCTACCCGCGGCGGCCCGCCCCCGGGCCGTGCCGCAACACCCGCCGCCCGAAGCTTCACGACAAGGTAAGATGACGGACGGTCCCGCGACGATGGTCGAAGAGGCGATCGATTCCTTGAATACAGATGCCGGCATCAGCTCCGTGCGCTCGCATGGCGGCGTCGCCTGCGGATCGGCCGTCGACTCGCCGCGCCTGCACCGCAAGCTCCCCGCCTTCGATGCGCTGCTGCTCACGCTGTCGTGTCTCTCCCCGGTGTTCTCCGTGTACGGCCCCGGCTCCGATGTCCTGCAGCACGCCGGCACCGGCGCCGCGGCATTGTTCCTCATCGGGATCGGCGCGGCGGCCATCTGGGGAATGGTCTACGCGGAACTGGGCTCGGCGTATCCATGCGCGGGCGGCGATTACGTGGGGGTCGGCTCCATCCTCGGACCCGCCGCCGGCTTCGCGTGCCTCGCGCTCTGGGCCGTGGTGGTCCTGCCGCTCAACGCCTTCCTCGCCAAGATGGTCGCGACTTACCTGGCGGAAGTCCTGCCCCTCGCACGGCCCGCGGCCGTCACGTTCATCGCGATGGCTCTCGCCGCGTGCGTGGCTCTCCTCGCGGTGCGCGCGAGCGCCATGCTGACGGGCGTATTCCTCGCGATCGAGCTCCTCGCAGTGCTCGCGCTCGTCGTGGCCGGTCTCTGGCATCCGGGCGGCGACCTCCTCGCGATGCTGGCCCACCCGCGAATACCCGATGCCCATGGCCGCTGGGTGCCGGTCGCGACCGCCGCCATGGCGATGGGCGCCGTGAATGCCGCATTCGCCGCGGCCGGCGGCAATCAGGCGATCGCCTTCGGCGAGGAGCTCATCGATCCCCATCGCAACATGGGCCGCGTGATCCTCATCGCCTGCCTGATCGGAGCGGTCGCGATCGCCCTTCCCGTCGTCGCGGCCGCGTGGAGCGCCAGCGGACAGCCCGACATCTTCCGCAGCGCGGCGCCGCTCAGCACCTTCGTGACATCGGTGGCCGGTCCGCTCGCGGGCAAGGCGCTCAGCGCCGCGGTGGCTCTGGCGGTATTCAACGCCCTGATCGCCCAGTTGCTGTTCGCCTCGCGGCTCTTCTTCAGCTTCGCCCGCGACGGTGTCTTCCCCGCGCGGGTCAATGCGGCTCTGGCAAAGGTTCATCCCTCCTCGGGCGCACCGCGTATCGCCACGTTGGCGGTCACCGTGGTGTCGGCACTCTGTTGTCTGATCGCCGCGCACATCCTGCTGGTCTTCCTGTCGGGCATGGTCGTCTACGCCCTCGCATTGGTCAGTATCGCCGTGCTCGTCGGGCGCGTTCGCGGTCAGACGGGCGGAGCGGGGTTCTGGCGCTCGCCCTGGTATCCCCTGGTGCCGCTTCTCGGCCTGGCGCTGGCGTTCGCCTTCGCCGCCGCCGACTGGATGGATCCCGACGCCGGACGCCCCAGCCTCCTCGCACTCGGCGTGCTGCTCTTCGCGGCCGTCCTCTGGTATCACTTCGTCCTCGCGCGGCGTCCGGGCGGTTGGGCTCCGCGTGTACACCGCCCGACTGCGAAAGAGAAATAATGAGGAAGGCCGCATGATGCCTGGACGAACGCTTGCTGCCTTGGGCTGTCTCCTCGTTCTGACGGGCACTGCGACGGCATCCGCGCAGCGGGCGGGATCATCGATCGCTGATCCTGGCGCGCGCCTTCCGGCGCCGACCGCATTCCCGCCGTCCGGGACGTTTCCCACGACGGAATCCGTCACCCTCCTCGACTCCGATCCCCGCGCAACGATTCATTACACGCTCGACGGCAGCATGCCCACCGCGGCGAGCCCGGTGTTCGATCCGTGGAAGCTCATCTTCATCGCCGGACGGTACGACGGCAATCGCGGGCTGAAGACCCACTACACCGTTCGCGCGATGGCCATCGATGGACAGCGCGCCAGCGCCGTCAGCCGCTTCGAGTACCTGATCGAGCGGCGCGACCGCACGGCCTACGTGTCCCAGGAGGTGCTGCCGGGCGTGCGGATGATCCGTGATTCCGACAACGACAAGATGTTTCTCCTCAGCGGCGCCCGGAAATCCGCCCTCATCGACTCCGGCATGGGGAAAGGCGATCTCGCGGCCTACGTCGCCGGATTCACCGGCGGCCGGCCGCTGATCGTGATCTTCACGCACGACCATGGCGATCACATCGGACAGGCCGATGAGTTCATACGCGGCGGCATCGAGTACATCGGCGCGGGGGATCGGGCAGGCCTGGTGCGGTTTCTGAGGAGCCGGGGCGTCCCGGCGTCACTGATCGCAAGACACGTCGTCCCGGTGCGCGACGGCGAGCGGATCGACCTCGGCGATCGCGACCTGACGCTCTACGCGGTACCCGGCCACACCCCGGGATCCATGGTGATCTTCGATCCGAAAACGGCGGCTCTATTCTCCGGCGATGCGTTCGGAAGCAACTCCCCCACGATTCCGGACGCCGCCTGGATGCAGTTCGATCCGAATCCGCTGGATCAGTATCTCGCCGAGGTCGAGCGGGTTCGGTCGAGGCTCGGCGGCCGGATGAAGTACATAATGACCGGCCACAACGACCGTCCGCTCGTCGGCGGGACCTACCTGGACAATCTCGAGCACGCCGTACACCTGCTGCTCGACCGCGGCAATGCGGCTCTCGTTCCCTCCTACCGGCCCACCGGCCTCTACCAGGTGATCGTGGGCGATCGCCTCCGCGATCCCAACTGGGTCGCCGTCAACGTGAACCGCGACCGTTATCTTCCGGCTCCGGAGAAGAGGACCGCCGCGCGAACGGACTAGCCGGGGGACGCGGGACGGCCGCCTCCGTTCTTGACGCCCCGCGAGGCCGGCTCTACCGTACGGCAGGCCGTAGTAGACCGCTGAGCAACTTGCTCCGGAGGCTTCACATGTCGAGCCGTCCACCGCTGCCGCCTTTCACCGCCGAGACAGCCGCCCTGAAGGTGCGCGCGGCGGAAGATGCCTGGAACACCCGCGATCCCGAGCGCGTCGCCCTCGCCTATACCGAGGACAGCCGCTGGAGGAACCGCGCGGAATTCATCACCGGGCGCGCCGAGATCGTCGCCTTTCTCAGGCGCAAGTGGGCGCGGGAGCTCGACTACCGGCTGATCAAGGAGGTCTGGGCCTTCACCGCCGACCGCATCGCGGTCCGCTTCGCCTACGAGTGGCGCGACGACAGCGGCTCATGGTTCCGCTCCTACGGCAACGAGAACTGGGAGTTCGACGAGCGCGGGCTGATGCGCCGCCGGCACGCCAGCATCAACGACCTGCCGATCGTCGAAGGCGAGCGCAAATACCGTTGGCCGCTCGGCCGCCGGCCGGACGATCATCCTGGCCTGACCGACCTCGGCCTCTGAGCCCGGGTCAGGCCCGGTCCGGGCCCGCTTGCCGGGCGGCGCTCAGGATGCCGTCGTGCGCCCGATCTGCGCGCCGCAATGCTTGCACCGCGTCGCGGCCGGATTGAGGTCATCCGACAGGCATTCAGGACAGGACTTCGTCGGCGGCGGATCACCGAACACGACCTTGCCGCGCTGCGCCATCACCACTTTGTAGGGCAGCACGATCAGGAAGTAGACGACACCCATGAAGATGATGAAGTAGATGATCGCGGAGATGAACGCGCCGAGGTTGAGGAACGTGCTGTCGCCGCCGCCGCTGACGAGCTGCCAGCCGAGCCCCGGACCCTTGACCCCGGACTGGGCCGCGGCGAGCAGCGGGTTGATGATGCTGTCGGTGAAAGCCTTCACGAGATTGCTGAACGCCAACGCCACGACCAGTCCGACGGCGACCACGATGACATCGCCGCGCATCAGGAAGTTTCTGAAGCCCTTTAGCATTGTCATGTCTCCCGTTGAGAAGCGAGGTGCCGGACACTTGTTCGCCCAACGCGATGTTGGGCGCCGTGCCTGCAACGAGAATGGGAACCGCAAACACCGCCCGGATGATATCCCATGCCAACGGCCGCAGCGAATGCCGGCAACATCTCACGCCGAGCCGGCGCGGGCTCGAGCTTGAGAGTCCGTCAGAAGAAGCGGACGAGACCTCTTGCCGTAACATAGACTCCGACGACGGCGACCACGGCACTGAAGACCAGCGTGAGCAGGCGCTTGCGGCCGGCGAGCGCCTTGGCGCCGCGGATGCCCGCGTATCCGCCGGCGAGCCCGCCGAGGATGAAAAGGCCCGCGACACGCCAGTCGACGAGCCCGGAGGCGGCGTAGCTCACGGCCGTCGTCGCGCCGAAAGCGGAAACCGACACCAGCGACGAGCCGATCGCATTCAGCAGCGGCATGGCGGTCGCCGAGATCAGCCCCGGCACGATGAGAAAGCCGCCGCCGATCCCGAAGAACCCCGAGAGCACTCCGACCGCCAGGCCCGTGCCTGCGAGCGGCGGCAGCAGACGCGCCGCCGAGCGCCGCGTCAGGCGCACCTCGGGATCATGTCCGGCTCGCCGCGGCCGCAGCATGAGGCCTGCCACTGCGACCATCAGCACGCCGAACGCCGCCAGCAGCGCCTGCCCGTCCACGCGCTTGCCGATCTGCGCGCCGATCGCGGCGCCGGCCACGCCGGCCGCCGCGAATACGATCGCACACGGCCATTTCACGGTTCGCGCACGGGCATGTCCGCCGAGGTTGGCGAGCGCGCTCGCCGCAACGGCCACCGCGCTCGTGCCGATCGCCGCATGCGGCGGCAGACCGACGACATACGCCATCAGCGGCACGGCGAGGATGGAGCCACCGCCGCCGATCAGCCCGAGCGACATGCCCACCAGGCTCCCGGAGAGAAGGGAGAGAACCGCGGCTGCCGTGCTCATCGGTTGACCTCCCCCGCGCCGTCGTCAGAGTTGGCCCTGGTGCACGCGGCCAGTGGATGGATCCAGCGTGGTGAGCGGCAACCCCGCCTCCTTCCAGGCCTTTATCCCGCCCGCGAGGTGCGAGGCCTCGTCGCTGCCGCCATCCAGCAGCCTCTGCGCGGCCTGGGCCGAGCGCCGCCCGGTGCCGCACTGCAGGATGATGCGCTTGGAGCCGTCCAGCGGCAGGCTCTGCGGATCGAATCCGGACAGCGGAAAGAGCAGCGCTCCGGGGACGCGCTCGGCCTCGAATTCCGCCGGCTCGCGCACGTCGATGAGCACGGCCTGCCGGCGGCGCAGCAGCGCGTGGACCTGATGGGCTTCGAGCTCGTGCAGCACGCCCTTGCGCCGGTGATGGTGAGTGGTTTCGGACATGAGTTCTTCCTGCCAAGCCTGTATATTCGCTATTGCTAATATAAGAATGGCCACATATAGTGTCAAGGACGGCTCGGGAGCGCCCCGCGCGCACGCGCGCCGGCCGAGGAGGACACGTCATGAGCCCGCAACCCGCCATCGAGGCGTTCTTCGATTCCGCCACCAACACCGTGAGCTATGTGGTTTGGGACCCGCGGACGCGCGAGTGCGCCGTCATCGACTCCGTGCTCGATTACGATCCGAAGGCCGGCAGGACCGCGACGCGCTCGGCTGCGCGGGTCGTCGAGTACGTGCGGCGGCAGGGACTGCACACGCGCTGGATCCTCGAGACCCACGCGCATGCCGACCACCTGAGCGCTGCCCAGTATCTGAAGGAGGAGCTCGGCGGAACGGTCGCGATCGGCGAGCACATCAAGGACGTACAGACGATCTTCGTGAAGGTGTTCAACCTGGGGGCGGAGTTGTCGCCCGACGGCTCGCAGTTCGACCACCTGTTCGGCGACGGCGAGACGTTCAGGATCGGAGACATCCCCGCCCGCGTCATGCACACCCCCGGCCATACGCCGGCTTGCGTGACCTACCTCATCGGCGATGCAGCCTTCGTGGGTGACACCCTCTTCATGCCGGACTACGGCACGGCGCGCACTGATTTCCCGGGCGGAGATGCGCGAACCCTCTATCGATCGATTCAGAAGATTCTCGCCCTGCCCCAGGGGATGCGGCTTTTCATGTGCCATGACTACGGTGCGCCGGGACGGACGAGATTCGCCTGGGAGACCACGGTTGAAGAAGAGCGCCGCGCCAACGTTCATGTCAGGACCGGCACCGGCGAGGATGCTTTCGTCCTCATGAGGACGCAGCGCGACGCCAAGCTCGAGATGCCGGCACTGCTCCTGCCTTCGGTGCAGGTCAACATCCGCGCCGGCCGATTTCCGCCCCCGGAAGGCAACGGTGTGCGATACCTGAAGATCCCGCTCGACGCTCTGTGAGGCGCCGGACCCCGGGCTCCTGTCGAGAGCATCGTCATGCGACGCCTTCGAGCCGTACGCGCGGGCTCTGCTGATTCCTGCCGGCAAGGTAGCGATCCGCGCTGAGCGCGGCGCGCGCCCCCGCGCCGGCTGCGATGATGATCTGCTTGTCGCGCTCGTCGGTGACATCACCGGCGGCGAAGAGACCGGGAACCGCCGTCGCCTGATCCCGCGCGACCGGGATCTCCCCTGCCCCGTTCACCGCGAGCAGCTCGCGCACCGCAGCGGAGTTGGGAGCGAGACCGATCTCGAGAAACACCCCGTCCACCGGGAGATCGTATCCGGGCGGACGCTCCTTCGAGACGACGCGCAGCCCTTCGAGCCTCTCCCGGCCGAGAAACTCGCGCACCTCGGTGCGCAGGTGCACCGTGACGTTCTTCGCCCGATGCACTTCCTCCACCAGCGCCGGGTCGGCCTGGAAAGTCTCGAGCGCATGCACCAGATGGATCTCGCTCGCGAACGCGACGAGATCGCGCACCGCGGTGAGAGCGGAGTTCCCCCCGCCCACCACCGCCACCTTCCTTCCCCGGAAGAGCGGCGCATCGCAGGTGGCGCAAAAGGCGACGCCCCTGCCGATGAAGCGATCCTCACCCGGCACGCCGAGCCGCCGGTACACCTTGCCGGCGGCATAGACGATCGCGCGGCCGCGGAAGGTCTGCCCGTCGGAGGTTTCGACCTCGAATCCCGCGCCGCCCCGGCGAACCTTGCGCACTTCGGAATGACAGCGCTCGGCAACGGAGTAGCTCTCCACGTGACGGCGGAAGAGATCCGCAAGCTCGCCGCCACCGACCCGGGACATCCCGAGATAGTTCTCGATGACGGCCGTGTCGTTGATCTGTCCCCCGGCCCGCTTGCCGATCAGCGCCACACGGCGATTCTTGCGCGCCGCGTAGAGCGCGGCCGACAGTCCCGCGGGGCCGGCGCCGACCACGATGACGTCGTATTCCTCGCGAGGCGTCGCATCGTGAGCGAGCCTCTCGCCCCTGGCTTCACGCCGCGCGGCATCGAGCCGCTCGTACGTCTCGCGATCGACCTCTTTCAGGATCGCCATGACGGCGGACGCCGGCAGCATGGCCCCCTCGAAGGCGGGGCGCTCATTGATCACGGTGCGCGGCACGCCCTGGACCTGATAGCGCTCGACCAGCGCCGGAAACTCCCCCGCGTCGATCATATCCGCACGCACGTTCTCATTGAGGAACGCGAGCTGATGCGCGAGACGCACCATGCTCGGACAATAGGGACACGTGAGCGTCACCAGGATCTCGAGGTGTGTCGGCACCGAGATGCGCGCGACGAGCTGCTCGACCTCGGCCTCGAGCTCCGGGCGCCCCGAGGCGATCATCTCGATGTCCTCGAGCAGCGAGCCGAACTCGTACCCGGCGGTGAGGCCGTAGAAGCGGATTCCAAAATCCTTCTCGCCGGCGAGCAGCGCCGTCGCCGGAACCTTGTCGATGCGAAGACGGTTGGCGAGCTTGGCGTCGGCAACGAGCTCATGCACCTCGAGGAAGATG
>DASZYK010000528.1:0-8966 GCA_035545455.1 Steroidobacteraceae bacterium | reverse complement strand
AACCGATGCCACCCGTGATGTCATCGGATTCCGCAGGCGTGCCGAGCGCAGGTGTCGCCCGCGTCTTCTTGAACGGCATTGGGCCCCACGTCTTGGGTATGCCATGGATCTGCGCTTCGAGCTCCAGGTCGACGTGACCATAAACGAGCACGTCGATCCGGCCGCGGAGCCGTCCCGCGCGGATGTCCTCGTCGCGGACATAGGTGTACGGAATGTGGCGCTGATCGAGTGAATAGCGGATCCAGCCGATCGAGTCCGTATCCGCCCAAGGGACCCAGATTCCGAGCCGCGGCACCGGCGCATCGTGCACCGGTACGTCCGGCATCCGCGCGGCGCTCGCGAAATGGAGGTCGAGGCGGCGCGCCACCGCCGCGAGCGCAGCTTTGAGGCCGTGCTGCGCGTGCAGGACCCAGGAGCCCTCGGGGTAGCGCGCATCATGGAGCTCGAATGCCCGCTCGGCGATCCTGACGTCGAACCTGGCGAGCGCATACCGCGCCTCGAGCAGGCTTTCCTGTCCGGTGTCTGCGAGCAGATAGAACGGGCCGTCGCCGTCGACTCCGCCCGCGGGCTCGGGTGCGCGCGTGAGCAACCGCATCGGCGCGTGCTGTATCGCGCGATCAGCCGTTGCGACCGCGCGCAGGTGATAGTTCGCCGGCAGCTCCCAGGAGACATCGTCGTAGGGCTCGGCCGCATCGAGGGGATAATGCTGCGGGGTCAGCAGATCGACCGCATAGTTGCGATACGGCTGATCCGCGCGCACGACATACGTGCCTGCCGGAAAGCGGCCCTCGGGGAGGACGACCGGGGCGGTCGTGACCGAGACCTCGATGTGCTGTGATTGCAGGCGCTCGATCATCTGCGCGACCCGCAGCGGGTCGCCCTGATCGCGCGGGATCAGGAATCCGTATGGCGGCTGGTCGCGGCCCGCCTGCCAGCTGTGCAGGCCCTTCTCGTAGAAGTCGCGCAGGAACTCGCGCGGCCGTCCCGCGACCTCATCGAGAGCGATCAGGAGCCCGGTCTCCTCGTAGTTGAGCGTGTCGCGCATCGACCAGCGGAACGGGCCTTTCGGCGCGGGCAGCGGGCGCCACCATTCCCGCGCCGTGTCGTCGGGCGAGAGCGTCTGCACGAGTGTCTCGGCCGTGCCGTTGCCGAAGGTCTCGTAACCCCTGCCGGTCGCGTTGTGGTTCATCGCGATCGAGTCGAGGTACAGGTGCGCGAATGCCTCGCCGAAATTCCAGGTCGAGACGCCCGGCATGCCGAGGCCGCTCATCCGCGCGACTTCATCGAAGCCGAGGGCGAGGAACTCGTCGTAGGTCAGCGGATCGATGTGCGGGTTGTACGGGCCGGTTCCGTTCCACGCCATCAGCAGCGGCTCGCTTTCATGCAGGTCGTGGATCACGACCGGGTGATATTCGAAGAACACCTTCGCGACGGCTTTGAACGGCGATTGCGTCAGCTGATGCGCATCGCGGTTGATGTCGACGTAGACGTACTTCGCCCAGTATGGCGGCGCCTGGCGGGGAAGCGTGGCGAGATCGGTCTTGCCCTTCAAGTACTCATAGAACCATTCGACCTGTTTGTCGCGGCCGTCGGGGTTCGATACCGGATTGACGAGAACGACGGTGTTCGCGCGGATGCGGCGGATCATCGGTGTGTCCGAGACCGCCAGCCGGTAGGCGAGCTCGAGAACCGCCTCGGTGGAGCCGGTCTCGTCCGAATGCAGCGCTGCGTTGATGTAATAAAACGGCCGCGAGCTCGCGATCAGTCGTGCGGCCTCCGCCGCGTCGGTCTTGCGGGGATCGGCGAGCGCCGCGTTCTCGGCCTTCAGGCGATCGAGCGCGGCGATGCCCGCCCGGTCTGCGATCGCGATCAGGATGATCTCTCGTCCCTCCTCCGAACGGCCGAGGGAGAACACACGTACGCGCGGCGAGGCGGAAGCGAGCGCCCGCGCATAGGCGTAGGCCTGCCCGGAATCGAGCAGCTCGCCGGGCGCGCCCATGATGCGGTGAAAGAACGTCCGCGGCGACGGCACGGTCGCGGACCGGGGCACATAATCAACGAGCGGCGAGGTGAAGCGCGCGTCGGTCGTCGCCGCTGCGATCGCCGCGGTCGACCCGGGGTCGGCGACGTCCGGCGCGTGCGGGTCAGGTGCAGTCTGTGCGAGCGCCCCCGTACAGGCCGCGAGCAGCGCCAGCTTCGAGAGCCATCTGAACACGGGCGTGCCGCCTCAGGACCCGCCCTTCAGGTACTTCGCCATCCAGTCGAGGTAGCGCGCGAAGCGGTCGACGAGAAAGCTCGGCCGGGTGAGCACGTGGTATTCGCCGGGATAGACGATGAGCTCGGCCGGAACGCCCAGCGTGCGTAACGCCTGATACATCTGCTCCCCGCCGGCCAGGGGGACGTTGAAATCCTTGTCGCCGCCGAGGAAGAGCGTCGGCGTGCGGATGCGGTCGGCGTGGAAGAATGGATAGGAGACCTTGAGCCAGCGCCGTGTCGTCCGCCACGGCGGGCCCATCTCGGCGTTGTATTCCATGATGTACTGGTCGGCGCCGTACATCGCCGTCTGGTTGCCGCTGCCTGCGCCGCTGATGGCCGCCTTGAATCGTGTCGTCGAGGCGATGAGATAGTCGGTGAGGAGTCCTCCGTAGCTCCAGCCGCCGACGCCGAGCCGCCCGGGATCGGCCCAGCCCTGCGCAACCGCGTAGTCGACGCCCGCCTCGAGATCCTGCACTTCCTTGTCGCCCCAATCGGCGAAGATGCTGCGCGCGAACTGCACGCCGCGGCCGCTGCTGCCGCGGTAGTTGACGGCCAGCACGACGTAGCCGTGGGTCGCGAAGAGCTGCCGCTCGAGCTGTGGCCCGTAGCCCTCGAGCTCGAGGGAATGGTCGTCCTGGCCGTTGGGTCCGCCGTGGATCCAGACGATCGTCGGATAGCGCCGGCCGGGCACGTAGTCCGGCGGCTTCACCACTTGCCCGTGGATGACCGTGCCATCCCTGCTGCGAAAGGAGATGTCCTCGACCGTGCCGAGCGTCAGCTCGGCGAACAGCGCCTGGTTGTGCGTGGAGAGCGGCCGCAGCTTTCCGGACTCGAGCGCATAGACCTCGACGGGCGAGCGATCGCTCGCGGCGAGAACCGCGGTGTGTCCGGCGGCGGCGGCGAGCTCGGTGACGACCATGGGGCCGGCGAGCCGTTTGATCGCGCCGCCCGCGAGCGGCACCTCGGCCGGATACTGATAACCGTCATCCTCGACGGCGAACTCGATCGCCCGGCCGTCGGCGGTGATGGCGGGGGAGAGGACGGCGCGGTCGAGAGCGCCGGTGAGCGTGTGCACGCGTCCCGAGGGCACCTCCGCGACCGCGAGCGCATCCAGTATGTAGGCGCTGTATCTTGGCTCATCGCCCTGCAGAAAAGCGAGACGCGTGCCGTCGGGACTCCACTCGAGATGCTGGCGGTTGGGCGACCAGGTGGTGAGCAATCGCCGCGGCTTCGCGCCCGGCTTTGCGGCCACGAGCTCGATCTCGTCCACGCCGAGTTGCCGCGGCGTATCGCGCCGGTGGCTGACATATGCGATCTGCCGCCCGTCCGGAGAGAAAGCGGGCAGCGAGTCCGAGCTCGCCGGATCCGTCGTGAGGGGCTTGCAGACCCCGCTCCCGACCTCGAGCAGGTACAGGTGGGTGCGCGCGGCGTCGGTGAGATAGCCCTCCACGTCCTGCTTGAAGAGCAACGAGTGGATGACCAGAGGTTTCGGTGGACGGGCCTTGCCCTTCTCGCCAGCCTCGGCGGCGCGCACCACCAGCACCACGCGGGCGCCATCGCGCGACCACGCATAGTCGGTGACCTCGCCCGGCACGTGAGTCAGTTGACGCGGCTCCCCTCCGCGGCGGTCGAGGAGCCAGAGCTGCGTCGAGCTGCCGCCGGGGCGCGCCGAGAGGAAGCTGAGGTAGCGTCCGTCGGGACTGAAGCGCGGCACGCTCACGCTCTCACCGCGCGTGAGCTGCAGGCTCTCCTTGCCGTTCCAGGCGGCGAGCCACAGCGCGCCGCGGCTCTCGTCCGAGGCCTTGTCGTAGCTCGTCACGACATAGGCGACCGCGCTGCCGTCGGGCGCCATTGCCAGCTCGGAGACCGCCTTGAAACGGTACCAGTCCTGGGGCTCGATGGCCCGCCCGGCGTGCGCCGGCGGTGCGGTCAGCAAGAGGCCGAGGACCGCGAGGGCGGCGAAGATCGGCAGCGGGCGGCGGTGATGCATCGGGCTTCGCTCCAGGGTCGCGGTCGGGCCAAGGGGTCGGAAGTGTAGCCTGAGGCGGGGCGGGAAGGGCAAACTAGGCCGACTGCGAACGCATCATGGTCGCCGCCAACGCACAAGCCACATTCGAGGAGCGCTGCCGCCGGGCGCAGGCGATGCTGCGCGTCGGACAGTCGGCGACCGCGGAGAGGTGCCTGCGGGCGCTCGAGGCCGAGTCTCCGGGCGAGGTCCATTGTCTCTGGCTGCTCGGTGTGGCGCTGCTCGACCAGTCCCGCATCGAGGAGAGCGTGGCGATGCTCGAGCGGGCGCTGCAGAGCGCTCCCGGCTTCGCCGAGGCGCGCGTCGATCTCGCCCGCGCCCGGCGGCGTGCAGGATGCCCCGCGCAGGCGCGCGAGGAGGTGCGGCGCGTGCTGGAGGAAATTCCCCATCACCATCGCGCCTGGCTCGCCTACGGCGATGCGCTGGTCGATCTCGGCCAGTACGACGATGCGCGCATCGCCTTCGAGCGTGGGCGGCTCACCGACCCGGAGCGGGCACGCATCGACGAAGCCACTGCGGCGCTCCTCGAGGAGGACCGGCGCAGATCCGAGGAGCTCTTCCGCGCCGTCCTGATGCGCGACCCGAGTCACGCGGCCGCGCTGTGCGGGCTCGCGGCGCTGTCGCTGGCGGCCGATATGCCGCGCGATGCGGAGCGGCTGTTGCGTCATGCGCTCAGGCAGTCTGAGCACCTGCCGCTCGCATACCGCGGACTCGCCCCGACGCTCCTCGGCCTCGGGCGCCTCACCGAGGCTGAGGCGGCCACGCGTTACCTTGCCAGGATCGAGCCGCAGAGCCCGCAGACCTGGGTGACGGCCGCGGGCGTCGCGATCCGGATGTTGCGGCAGAGGGAGGCGATCGACGCCTACGAGCGCGCGCTCGAGCTGCGGCCGCAGGAGGTGGGCTTGCGGATGTCGATCGGTCATCTGCAGAAGACACTCGGGCGGCGCGCCGAGAGCGAGGCTTCGTACAAAGCGGCACTCGTAATGGACCCCGGGCGGGCGGAGGCGTACTGGAGCCTGGCGGATCTCAAGAATTACACCTTCAGCGACGAAGAGATCTCGGCCATGCAGCGGCTGATCGACGTCGATCCGCGCGGGCCATCGAACGAAGCGCAGCTCAACTTCGCTCTCGGGAAGGCTTTCGAGCAGCGCCGGCATTACCATGAGGCGTTCGCCTGCTACGCCCGGGGCGCGCAGCTGCGCCGTCGCGAGGCGCCGTTCGACATCGCGCAGTTCGAGCGCCGCTGCGAGCGCATCCGCACATTCTTCGACGCGGCGTTTTTCGCGGCGCGTCGCGGCAGCGGTGACCCGAGCCGCGCGCCGATCTTCATCGTCGGGCTGCCGCGGTCGGGCTCGACACTGGTGGAGCAGATCCTCGCGAGTCACTCCGCGGTCGAAGGCACGATGGAGCTGCTGAACGTGCTCAACATCGTGCGCGAGTTCGATGACATGGCCCCTGGTCGGAAAGGTTATCCGGAGGCCGTGGGCAGCGCATCCGCGGAGCGCTTCACCGAGCTCGGCCGCCGCTATCTCGAGCAGACCGCGCCGCTCCTGCGGCTCGACCGCCCGCGCTTCACCGACAAACTGCCCAATAACTTCAGCCACATCGGGCTCATCCACGCGATGCTGCCCCATGCGACCGTGATCGACGTGCGCCGGCACCCGATGGACGCCTGCTTCAGCACCTTCAAGCAGTATTTCGCCGAGGGGCAGAACTTCAGTTACGACCTCGAGGACCTCGGGCGATACTATCGCTGCTACCTCGCGCTGATGGACCACTGGGACGCCGTCCTTCCGGGCAAGGTGCTGCACGTCCGCTACGAGGAGCTGGTGCGCTCGCCCGAGGCCGGGATCCGCCGCCTGCTCGGGCATTGCGGGCTCGATTTCGAGCCTGCCTGTCTCGCCTTCCACGAGACGCAGCGGCCGGTGCGCACCGCAAGCGCCGAGCAGGTGCGCCAGCCGATCTACACCTCAGCGGTCGGGCACTGGCGGCACTTCGAGAAGGAGCTGGAGCCGCTGCGGCGCGCGCTGGGGGACTGCCTCGCGCGCTTTGACTGAGCGCCGGCCGTTGCCGTTGCACGGTCATTGGGCGCCCGATTGACCCCGGGGGGCGGCTCGAAGCAAGATAGCGGCGCTACGGCAAAGCTCGCGGTCAGTCACGCCGCGGGCGCGAGAATCGATCACGGGGAGTCTCCAAGATGAGATCAGCAAACCGCATGGCCTCGGTCCGGGGCCGTGTTTCTCCCGCTGCGGCTCCCGGCGGGGCCTCCAGAATCAGTCTCGCGGTCGCCGCCATCCTCGCCGGCTCAGCCGCGGCTCCCGCGGCTCACGCGGACGCTGCGGCGCCGGTTGCCGCCAGCGACCAGTTGCAGGAAATCGTCGTCACGGCCACCAAGCGCCGGGAGAACCTGCAGGAGGTGCCGATCAGCATCGACGTCTTCACCGGGCGGGACCTGAAGAACCTCGGCATCAGCAACATGGACGACTACATGCGGAAGGTGCCGTCCATTTCCTTCATCAGCATCGGCCCGGGAACCCAGCAGTTCGTGATGCGTGGCGTCTCCGACGGCAGCAATCCCAATTACTCCAATACCTCCTCGACCGGCTTCTTCGTCGACGACATGTCGATGAGTTATGGGGGGGCGCAACCGGACCTGCACCTGTACGACATCAGTCGCATCGAGGTCCTGAATGGCCCGCAGGGCACGACCTTCGGTGCCGAGGCGATGTCGGGAGCGATTCGCTACATCACCAACAAGCCGGACCTGCACGTCTTCGGCGGCGGCCTCGACTTCGACGGCGGACAGATCCAGGGCGCGCAACGGAACTGGACCTACGAGGGGTTTCTCAACGTTCCGCTGATCGACGGCGTTCTGGGCCTGCGCGTCTCGGCCTTCAGCGCCTCCCATGGCGGCTTCATCACCAACGCGCTGACGACGCGCACCTGGGTGAACGGCGCGGTCTCGACCAACGCGGAGTGGGCGGGCAAGGACTACAACCGCGAGCACACGGAGGGCGGCCGCGTGGAGGTCAAGCTGCAGGCCGGCCCCCGGTGGAGCGCGCTGCTGACCTATGGCTTCCAGCGCCAGCACACGGCAGGCGCCTGGGACGAGGATCCGACCCTGGCGCCGCGGACCGTCGCGCGCTTCGGCCCGGAATCGGAGCTTTTCGAGACCAACATGGTCGATTTCCACGTGGACGGCGACCTCGGCGTCGCCGACCTGGTCTTCGCCAGCACCTACTGGAACCAGGAGCGGCGCCAGTGGGACGAATACTCGCAATACGAGGAGAACTACAACGGCGGGACACAGGAGGGGTTCGCCTGCCTCACGGATCCGTATTTCGGCGGGTCGCCCTTCTCCGGCTGCAATCCGCCGGTGCAGTACTACACCTATCACGACAACCCGAAGCGCTGGTCGAATGAGCTGCGGCTGCTCTCCAAGAAAGGCGGCCGGCTCCACTGGCTCGCGGGCGTCTACTGGGAGAAGACCGTCGACCGGAACATCGGCAGCACCTTCTATATGCCGGGATTGCAGTACGGCGGTGAAGCCTTCCAGTACTATCTGCAGTACTACGGTCTCACGCAGCCGACGCTGCCGGCCGCGGTCTGGTATACCTACCGCGAGACCTCGGACGTCCTGGAAACCACCGAGTTCGCCAACATCAACTTCGATGTGACCGACAAGCTCAACGTGGAAGTGGGCGTATCGCACTTTCACGACAACGAGAGCTACGACACCCCGGTTCTGGGTTTCGCCTATGCGCCCAACTCCCCGAGTTACTACGCCTCCTCTTCGCACAAGTGGGACGGCAAAGCCGGCGTCAGCTACAAGCTCACCCCGCAGGCGATGGTGTACGCCGACTGGAGCCAGGGCTTCCGTCCCGGCGGCTCGAATACCGGCTTGCCCTCCAGCTGCTATTCGTCGGGCGTGACGCGGACGTACGATCCGGACACGCTCAACAACTACGAGCTCGGGTGGAAGACCACTTCCCTCGGGCGTCGCCTGCTGTGGAACGGCGCCGCCTACTACATGGACTGGAAGGACCTGCAGGCGCTCATCTACAACGCGTCCGTCTGCCCCCCCTCGAGCTACAACATCAACGTCGGCGAGGCGCACATTTACGGCGCCGAGTCGAATATCGACTTCAGGATCAGCGAGAACTGGTCGCTGCAGGCTTCGGCCGACTACACGGATGCGCGTGTCGTCACGGCGAGAAGCGCGAGCTATGACGGATATGTCGGCGAGCGGCTGCCCTTCTCGCCGTACTTCAACTGGAGCTGGAACGCGCGCTACGCGCATCCGCTGACGGGCGCGTTGAGCGGCTACCTGCAGTTCGACATGGCGCACAAGGGCAACATGTACAACGGCCTGAACCCCGATGACATCAACACGGGTCTGCCGCGCATCCTGCAGCCCGCCTACACCATCATGAACCTGCGCGTCGGGATGCATCCGTCCGACGGCGAGCGCTGGCTGGTGGAGCTGTACTGCACCAATCTCACCGACAAGAACGCGATCGTCTACAGCAACACCGGCAACTTCGATCTGCGCGAAACCACCAATGAGCCGCGCGTCTTCGGTGCGCGCCTGAGCTATCGCTTCGGCGGTCCGGTGCAGGGAGGGGGCGACTGAGGCGGCGAGGGCGGGCGACCCTCAGATGACGCTCGCGAGGCGCCGCGCCCT
>DASZYK010000527.1:0-6684 GCA_035545455.1 Steroidobacteraceae bacterium | reverse complement strand
GATCCTTCAGGCCCGCATAACCCACGTCCCCCGGCCGGCACGCGCAGGCGCGCGCCAGCTCGCGGGCGATCCACTGTGTGTTGGCGTCGCGCTTGCGCACCTTGAGCAGCACGTGCGGCCCCGCGCCGGCGGCTGCCGGCCGGGAGACGTCGGCTACGCGGGGCTGAAGGACCGCCACGCGGTCGCGACCCAGTGGTTCACGGTGCCGCAGTCGCGGCGCTCGCCTGATGAGTGGGTCGGGACCGGCAGCGGCGAATACGAGGTCCTGGAGGCGCATCGGCACTCCCGCAAGCTTCCGCGGGGCGCCCTCGCGGGCAATCGCTTCGTGATCAGGGTTCGCGGCACCGCCATCGATGAGACGGCCCTTGCGAGCCGGCTCGGCGCCGTGGAGGAGCGGGGCGTGCCGAACTATTTCGGGCCGCAGCGTTTCGGCAGGGGAGGCGCGAACCTCGCGCGCATCGGCGATCCGCGCGCGCTGCGGCCGCCCGAGCGCGGGTTCATCCTCTCGGCGGCGAGAAGCCTCGTCTTCAACGCGGTGCTCGCCGAGCGCATCGCCGAGGGGAGTTGGGACCGCCTCGAGGCGGGCGACCTCGCCAACCTCGACGGGCGCGCGAGTCACTTCCGGGTCGACGCGGTGGACGCGGCGCTCGCGCAGCGGTGCGCCGGGCTCGACGTCCATCCCACGGGACCGCTCTGGGGACGCGGCTCGCCGCAGACCGCCGGCAGGGTGCTGGAGCTCGAGCGGCGTGTCGCGGCGGGTACGGGCGAGGCATGCGCTCTCGTGGAGCGAGCCGGGATGGAGCAGGAGAGGCGGAGCCTGCGGCTCGCGGTCCGCGAGCTGCGCTGGCGCCGGGAACCCGACGCGGTCGTTCTCGAGTTCCGGCTCGGCCGCGGCGCCTATGCGACCGCGGTCGTGCGTGAGATCTTCGCGCTCGATGCCGACTACGACGAGAGCAGCACGTAGACCGCGCCCGTGCCGCCATCCACCTGCCGTGCCGAGACGTACGCCAGCACGGGACCGACCTTGCGCAGCATCGCGCCCACCATGCCCTTCAGCACCGGTCCGCGGTGTCCGGAGCGAAGTCCCTTGCCGTGGATGATGCGCACGCAGCGCCATTGCCGCAGCAGCGCCTGCGTCAGGAAGTCCCGCAGCGCCTGTTTCGCCTCGGCCACGGTGAGGCCGTGCAGGTCGATCTCTCCCTGCACGCGGTAGTCGCCGCGGCGGAGCTTGCGCAGCACGGACGATTGAATACCGGCGCGGTGGAAGACGAGCTCCTCACCGCTGGCGAGATCGGGGTCGACGACGTCCTCGCGCAGGCTCTCTTCCAGGACGGCGAGGCGGTCCGCGCGGGTGAAGCGCGCTGCCGGGCGCGGGCGCGCCGGGCGCTCCGAGGGGGGCTGCACCGCTTGGCCCGGGCGCCTCAGAGGCTTGACGTCCCGCACCGCTTCGCGGAAGAGCCGGACGTCCTCGCCAGCATCCGGCGCGTCTTTGCGCGATCTGAGGCTCACGCTATCTCCGCGGAAATTCCTTCCAGTATAGTTACGCGCCCGCCGATGGGGCGAGCCTTCCATCCATCAGGACATCGACATCCACTCCTGCTTGAACTCAGGAGATTCCTCCTAATGAGACGCCCATGCCCGAGCGCGAGATCCTTCCCGATTTCCTACTCCCGGAGCTCTCTCCAGCAGAGCTGCCGGGATCGTCCTTCATGCTGTATATTAATCCAGGCCCGACTCCGATGACAATCCGGTCGCACGTCGCTTCCGGCTCGGTCGCGGGGGTCCTGGCGGGGATCGGGTGAAGATCCTCGTCAGCAACGATGACGGCTACCGCTCCCGCGGCATCCGCCTCCTCCGGGAAGCGCTCGCGGGGCTCGCCGAGGTCACCGTCGTGGCGCCGGACCGCAATCGCAGCGGCGCGAGCAACTCCCTGACGCTCGATGTGCCGCTGCGGGTATTCGAGTCCGAGCCCGGCATCTATTACGTGCAGGGCACGCCGACCGACTGCGTGCACCTCGCGATCTCGGGGCTGTTCGACTACGAGCACGACATGGTGGTTTCCGGAATCAACGACGGCGCGAACCTGGGCGATGACGTGCTTTATTCCGGCACCGTGGCGGCCGCGATCGAGGGGCGGTTCCTCGGGCTGCCGACCGTCGCGATCTCGCTCTGCACGGCCCCGGATACGGAGTCGCACTTCGAGACGGCCGCGCAGGTCGCGCGGCAGCTCGTCGGACAGCTCACGCAGACCCCGCTCGAGCCGACGCTGATCCTCAACGTCAACGTGCCCAACCTGCCGCACGCGGCGCTGCGCGGCTTTCGCAGCACGCGGCTCGGATTCCGCCATCGGTCAGAGCCCATCCTGCCCGCCCGCGATCCGCGCGGCCGCCCGGTGTACTGGGTGGGGCCGGCGGGTTCGCAACAGGACGCCGGACCGGGCACCGACTTCGAAGCCATCGCCGAGGGCTATGTTTCCGTGACTCCCCTGCAAATCGATCTCACGCGTCATTCCGCGCTGCCCGCGCTGCAGAGCTGGCTGGAAGGCATCCATGCCTGACCTGCGGTTTTCCGGCATCGGCATGACCTCCGCGCGCACGCGCGACCGGCTGGTGCAGCGCCTGCGCGAGCAGGGCATCACGAGCCTCGCCGTGCTCGACCGGATACGCAACGTCCCGCGGCATATCTTCGTCGACGAAGCGCTCGGCAGCCGCGCGTACGAGGACACAGCGCTGCCGATCGGCTTCGGGCAGACGATCTCGCAGCCGTACATCGTCGCGCGCATGACCGAGGCGCTGCTGGAAGGCGGTCCGCTGCACAAGGTGCTCGAGGTCGGCACGGGCTGCGGCTATCAGACCGCGGTGCTCGCTCCGCTCGTCGAGCGCATCTACACCATCGAGCGCATCGCGCCGCTGCTCGATCGCGCCAAGGAGCGGCTGAAGGAGCTCGGTGTCAGGAATGTCAGGTTCCGGCACGGCGACGGCAGCGCCGGCTGGAAGTCTCAGGCTCCATTCGATGCGATCCTGGTCGCCGCCGCGCCGCTCGTCGTTCCCGAGGCGCTGCTCAAGCAGCTGCAGGTCGGCGGCCGGCTGCTCGTGCCGGTGGGCCCCGAGGGGGAGCAGGAGCTGGTTCGGTTCACGCGGCGGGAGCAGCGCGTCGACCGCGAGTCGCTGGGGCCCGTGGCCTTCGTGCCGCTGCTCGGGGGGACCGGGTGATATTTGACTCAGGATTAAGTTAATTTCATATGTTATTGAAATAAAAGGAACTATAAACCAACAGTTGCCAAGCAGAGCGTGAGCTGTTTAACATGTGCACCCTGTCGCCGAGTACCGACAGCTGGCGTCCACTGCAGAGCAGCCGGAAGAGGGCACAGGGAGGAGGGGATGCCGAAAGAAAAGCAACAACAGCGACGAACAAGAAGAAAAGCATGCCATCGTCCGAGTCTGTCAGCTCCGGACGTTGGGTCGGTTGGTTGATGCCCCTCCCCCTGTGTCTTCTTCCGGCGGCTCTGCCCCGGAAGAAGAGCTCTCTTGTTGCGCGCAGGTTGACGGTGCCGGCGCGAGCCGGCAAGACGCAGCCTCGCCGGAATCGTTCCCGCTTCTATTCCAGGAACAACGCGGCCGCCGCCTGCCTCTCTTCCTGCACCAGGATGTTGTAGGTGCGGCAGGCCGCGCCGAGATCCATCACCTCGAGCCCGACGCCCCGCGCCGTGAATTCCGCCCGGATGTCCGCCGGCGGGAAGCGCTGCCTCTGCCCCGTGCCGAGCAACACCACTTCGGGCTCGAGCTCGAAGATCGAATCGAGGTGCGCCCGGGTCAGCGCCTCGAATCGCGCCGGCGGCCAGTCCGTGATCAGCCGCTCGGCCGATACGATGCAGCTCGAGCGGATGTGCTCTTCGCCGATCCGCAGCTCCGTCCGCGAGTAGGCGCGCACGAGATTCACCCGCGAGCTGCTTTCCAGTGTGAACTTCATGCACGGTACGATACGCCCGGTGCGTGAGCTCGTCATCGTCATCTCGGACCTGTATCTGGAGCCGGGCCCGGACCATGCCGCGGCGGCTGCGGTCGAGGGCCCGGCCGCGCTGCCGAGCCTCGAGCACATCGCGCGCTTCGGCGAGAGCCGCGCTCTGACCGAAGGCTGGCGCACCTGGATCGCGCGCTGGCTCGGCTTGCCGCAATACGCGGATCAAACGCCCGCCAGCGTCGCGGCGGCCGCCGCGCAAGTGCCCGCCGCGCGCGCGTTGTGGCTCGCGCGGCCGCTCCACCTGGTTGCTGGCCTGACGAGCCTGCACGTCGACAGGCGAAGTCTCCTGCGTCTCGAGCGCGCCGAGGCCGACGAGCTCGCGGCGGGCTTCGCCGAGACCTTCCGCGGCTCGGGGCTCGCTCTGCATCCGCTCGAGGGTGGCGAGTTCCTGCTTTCCGGACCTGCGGATGCGGCGCCGTCGATCACCACGGAGCCGGCTCGACTGCTGCTGCAGCCGCTCGCCGAGGCGCTCCCTGCGGGAGAGGGGGGCGCGGCGCTGCGTCGGCTCGGCGCTGAGCTCGAAATGTGGCTGCACGCGCATCCGCTCAACGCGCGGCGGCTGCGTCGGGGCGCGGTGCCCATCTCCACGCTTTGGGTCTGGGGCGGCGGTGCGCCGGCCGTCGCCCGCTCCGCCGCATCGGGTCAGATCGCGGCTGCCGCGTTCGGGTCGGACGCTTACGTTCGGGGTCTGTGGCGCATCGCCGGAGGAGAAGCCGCTGCGATGCCGGTAGACTGGGCGGCGGTGCTCGGTGATCGGCGCGCGCAGCGTGCGCTCGCCGTAGTGGAGGTTGCCGAATTGCTGCATGCCCATCCCTCGTGGCAACTGGCGGATGCCGTGGCGGAGATCGATCGACGGCTCCTCTCGTCGTCACTCGCCGCGCTTTGTCGAGGCGAGCTCGGCCGTCTGGTGATGGTGGCCAACGACCGCAGTCTGTCGCTGCGCGCGGCTGATCGTTGGCGGCTGTGGCGGCGCAGGCGCGCGGGTCTCGAGGGACTGGCTTGAATCTGCGCGTCGTGCGGCGCGCCATCGGCGCGGAGGACGCGTCCGTGCTGGGCGCGGCCCTGCATCCGGTGCTGCGCCGGATCTACCTGTCCCGCGGCGTGCGCACGGCCGATGACCTCGATCTCTCGCTCGAGCGCCTGCTGCCGGTGAGCACGCTCGAGAGCATCGCGGCGGCCGTGGACCTGCTGCTCGCGCATCGGGCAGCGGGCAGGGTGCTGGTGATAGGTGATTTCGATGCCGACGGCGCCACCAGCACGGCGCTCGTCGTCAGGGCGCTGAGAGCGTGGGGGTTCGCCGCGGTCGATTTCCTGGTGCCCAACCGGTTCGAGTTCGGCTACGGTCTCACGCCGGAGATCGTCGCGCTGGCGGCCACCCGCGCTCCTTCGCTCATCATCACCGTCGACAACGGCATATCGAGTGCCGCCGGGGTGGCGGCCGCGCGCTCGCGCGGCATCGATGTGCTCATCACGGATCATCATCTGCCGGGCACCGAGATTCCCGCGGCCAACGTGATCGTCAATCCCAACCTGGCCGGCAGCCTCTTCAAGAGCCGCGCGCTGGCGGGCGTGGGTGTCGCGTTCTACGTGATGGCGGCATTGAGGCGGCGGCTGGACGAGGAGCGGCTGACGCCGCCTGGGGCGCCGGGCGCCGCGGAATTCCTCGACCTGGTCGCCCTCGGCACGGTCGCCGATCTCGTGCCGCTCGATGCCAACAACCGCGTGCTCGTGGCCCAGGGAATGCGGCGCATCCGCGCCGGCCGCTGCGCCGCCGGGATCCGCGCCCTGCTGGAGCTCGCGGGCCGGCGCCTGGAGGGCCTCGTCGCCGCCGACCTCGCGTTCGCGGTGGCGCCGCGGCTCAATGCCGCGGGCCGCATCGACGACATGGCGGTTGGAATCCAGTGCCTGCTCGCCGACGACGTGCAGACCGCCGCCACGCTCGCCGCGCGCCTCGATGAGCTCAACCAGGAACGGCGGGCGATCGAGGCGCGCATGCAGGCGGACGCGCTGGCGGCCGTGCGCCGGCTGCGCGACCCGGGGCCGCATGCCCTGCAGCGCAGCGGCGTTTGCCTCTTCGACGAGAGCTGGCACCAGGGCGTCGTCGGGCTGGTGGCGAGCCGGGTCAAGGAGCGCATTCGCCGCCCGGTGATCGCCTTCGCCGTCGGGGGCGAGGGGCGGCTGCGCGGCTCGGCGCGCTCCATGCCCGGCATTCACATCCGCGACGTGCTGGCGAGCATCGATGCGCGCCATCCGCAGCTGATCGAGAAGTTCGGCGGCCATGCCATGGCCGCCGGCCTGACGCTCGAACGCTCCCGGCTCGATTTCTTCGCGCGCGCCTTCGACGGGGAAGTCGCCGCGTGGGCGGCGCGCTGCGGCCCCGGCGATGCCATCGAGACGGACGGCGAGCTGACGGTGGAGGAGATCGCGCTCGACACGGCGCACGCGCTGCGCGCCGGCGGCCCCTGGGGTCAGGCCTTCCCGGAGCCGTGCTTCGATGGTGTGTTCGCCATCCGCAGCGCGCGCGTGGTCGGTGACCGGCACCTCAAGATGTGGCTGGAATTTCCGCGGACCGGCCGCAGCTTCGATGCGATTGCGTTCAATCACATCGAGGACGCGTCCTCTTTCACTCTCCCGGAGGGCTCCCTGCAGCTCGTCTACCGGCTG
>DASZYK010000526.1:0-8160 GCA_035545455.1 Steroidobacteraceae bacterium | reverse complement strand
GGCGGCCCCTCCGCGATGCGCGATTGCGAGGCCGCATCGATGATGGCCGTGCGCGCGGCCTCGGTCGCCGCGGACGGCTGCGCGGGCCGCACGCTGGGCGCCGCAGCCGCAGCCGCCACCGGCAACGGGGTCCCGCCGGTGACCGCCGCGCCCCCGGCCAGGCGATTGTCGAGCTCTGCGAGCGCCGCTGATGCCACCCGCGAGATGGTCTGGTCGGTGGAGACGGCCTGGCTCTGCAGCGCGGTGCGCAGCTGATCCGCCCGGCGCTCGTCCACCAGCTTCGAGAGCGCCTGCATCGTCTCGATCCGCAGCTCGCGCTCGGGGCGGCCCATGAGGGGCAGAAGGGTGTCGACGAGCTTGGCATCGCCGAGCTTGCCCAGTGCGCGCACGACGATGGGAGTCGCCTTCGAGGGGCCCGCCTTCAGCATCTCGGTGAGGCGGGGCACGGCGCGCCGGCTGCCGATTTCCGCCAGCGCATCGACGGCCCGCTCGCTCACCCACCAGTCCGGGTCGCGGGTGGCCTGGATCAGCGAATCGACCGCGCGCTCGTCCTTGGTCTGGTTGAGGATCTCGATCGCGGCGCGGCGAATATCCTCGTCCTTGTCGCGGATGAGCTCGAGCACGGCCTCGATGACCCGCGGACCGCCGATCTTGCCGAGCGCGTCGGCGGCGCGGCTGCGCACCCACCAGTCGCTGTCCTTCAGCGCCTCGAGCAGGTGCTTCACCGACTTGGCGTTGCCGACCTCGTTGAGGACCTCGACCGCGGCGCGGCGCGCGTTCTCGTTCTCGTCCTTCAGAATCTCGATCAGATAGCGGATGGTGTCCGGATCGTTCGCCTTGATGACGACGTCGATGGCCTTGTTCTGCACGTCGATCTCGGGATCCTTGAGCAGCGCGCAGACGCGCTCGATGTCGATCTTGCCGTCCATGCGCTGCAGCGCGGAGAGAGTCGCCCCGCGGATCAGCTTGTTGGGATCCTTGAGCAGCGCCTGCAGCGCCGTCTGCACTTCCGGCGTGTTGAACCGCGCCAGGGTGTTGATGATGTGCACGCGCGCGATGGGGTCCTTGCCGTTCACGCGGCCGATCAGCTCCGGCACGGCGTCGGCATCGGCGATCTCGCCGATGATGCGAAAGAGCGCCGCTTTCTCGTTCGGCTCCTGGGTATAGGCGGCGTTGAGAAGCTCGCGTACGCCGTAGCGCGATTTCTGGGCGGCGATCACCTCGAGCAGGGCGGACTTGGACACCCCGGGCGTCGCGAGCGCCTCGATCAGCAGGTTCGGGGGATAGTTGCGGCTGCTGGTGAGCGCCCAGGCGATGCCGGCCACCACCCGCGGGCTGCCCTCCACCAGGCCGCGCACGAAGATGGGAAAGGATTTCTGGCTCACCAGGCCGGCGAGCACCTCGACGAAGGCGAGGGTCGCGTTCTTGTCGGCATCCGGCAATGCCGCGAATATGGATTCGATGGCGCCGGGGCCCAGGTCCTTCAGGCGCGCGACGGCTTTCTGGGTCTCCGGGCTCGCGGGATCGGTGCAGGACCTGATCTCGGTGATCAGGCGATCGGCGCGCAAATTGGTGAAGAAGCTCATTCAGCCTTTCCGGAAAGGCACTCCCGCGCGGCTTCCCAGCGTAAATGCTCCTCCGCGCTGATATTTCGTCACATCGGTGCCCAGGCGCAGACCACCCCTTCCGCCGGGCCGCGCCTCACGGGCTCCGGTCGGGAACGCATGGAAATTATGCCATAGCCCCGGGCGCGGCACGACGCGAGTCCGGCCCGGCGCTTGCGATGCCACCCCTGCGACCGGCATCGCGACTGCGAGTTCCGCCTCGCGCGAGCTCGGGAAAATCGCCGAGACGCGCCGCCGCGGGCGCAAATGCTCCAGGAAACCACGAGGAATCGCTCTACAATCGCTCCTCCGATCCGCCGACCTTTCCGGTTCTCCACATGGCCGATGATTCCCCGCTGAGCGCCGTCAGAATCGCCCTCGAGGTGTACGTCGACCCCTACCTCGGCGAGAGCCTGAAGGAGGCGGGCGCGCTGCGCGATCTGGCTCAGCAGGGCGATGGATATCGCGCTCGGATCGCGCTCGGTTATCCGGTGGGCGGCTACGCCGGGGAGCTCGTCCCCGCGCTGCAGGCGCATCTTGCGGCCGCCGGGCTTCAGGTGCCGCTCGCCGTCGATCTCGAGGCCGACATCCGGCCGCATGCCGTGCAGCGGAATCTGAAGCCGATCGGCGAGATCAGGAACATCGTCGCGGTCGCCTCGGGAAAGGGCGGCGTCGGCAAATCCACGGTCGCGGCCAACCTGGCTCTGGCCTGGGCCGCGCAGGGCGCCCGTGTCGGGATGCTGGATGCGGACATCTACGGACCGAGTCAGCCGCTCATGCTGGGCCTCGAGGGACAGCGGCCGACCTCGCCCGACGGCAAGCACCTCGAGCCGCTGCAGAGCCATGGCGTGGCGGCGATGTCCATCGGCTTCCTCGTGGACGCGGAGCAGCCGATGGTCTGGCGCGGGCCCATGGTCACTCAGGCGCTCACGCAGCTGCTGTCGGAGACGCGCTGGGGCGCGCTCGATTACCTCGTGGTCGACATGCCTCCCGGGACCGGTGACATTCAGCTGACGCTGGCACAGCGCGTCCCGGTCGCTGGAGCGGTGATCGTCACCACGCCCCAGGACATTGCCCTGGCGGATGCCCGCAAGGGTCTCAAGATGTTCGAGAAGGTCTCCGTGCCCGTCCTCGGCATCGTCGAGAACATGAGCGTGCACATCTGTTCCAATTGCGGTCACGCCGAGCACATTTTCGGTGCAGGCGGCGGCGCGCGCATGGCCGAGCAGTACGGCGTGAAGCTCCTCGGTGAGCTGCCGCTCGATGCGCGCATCAGGGAGGAGGCCGACGGCGGCCGTCCGACGGTGGCCGCGGCGCCGGATTCGCCCCGGGCACGGGCGTACTTCGAGATGGCTCGCCGAACGGCGGGCGCGCTCGCGATCCGCGCGCGTGATCGGAGCAGCGTTTTCCCGAAGATCGTCGTAGAAGAAGGCTGACGCGGCATTCCTGCGCGCGAACCCACTCACCATCCGCCGATGAGCTCTTCCGCCGAAGCCCCTGCGCGGTCGCCCTCCTATACCGGGATCCTGCCGAGCCAGAAGATCCGGGAAATGCTGAGCGCCGGGGAGATCCTGCCGGTCGGCATCCTGAGGGAGCACGAGATCGCTCCCGATCAGATCCAGCCCGCGAGCATCGACCTGCGTCTCGGCGAGCACGCGTATCCGGTCGATGCCAGCTTTCTGCCCGGAAGGGGAGTGAAGGTGCTCGAGAAGATGAAGGAGTTGGATTCGAGCTTCGAGCGCTTCAAGATCAGTCTGCAAAACGGCGCCGTGCTGGAGAAAGGCCGCGTATATGTCATTCCGCTGCAGGAGAGCATCAACCTCCGCAGCGATGTCGCCGCGTTCGCGAATCCGAAGAGCTCGACCGGGCGCCTGGATATCCTGACGAGACTGATCGCGGATCAGGCGACGCTGTTCGACCAGGTCGAGGAGGGCTACGAGGGTCAGCTTTACATCGAGGTCGCGCCCCGCAGCTTCAGCGTGGTGGTCAGAACGGGAACGCGCCTCAATCAGCTCCGCTTTCGCCGCACTCGCGGCGAGAATCCCAAGCCGATCACCGTCGCCGATTGGAAGTCCCTCCTCACGGAGGGGCGGATCGCCGATTCGGCCTCGATGGGCGAAAGGACGGGGATGCTGCCCTTCACCATCGATCTGAAGGGGGCCGGCGCCGACGAGGCGCTGATCGGATGGCGCGCGAAGAAGCACACCCGACGCATCGACCTGGATCGCCGCGACTACGATCCCCTCGACTTCTGGGAGCCCATCCGCTTTCACAAGGAGTCCTCGCTCATCCTCGATCCGGATGAGTTCTACATCCTGGTGACCAAGGAGGCGATCGCCGTGCCTCCGGAGTTCGCCGCGGAGATGCTGCCTTACGACACGCGCGCCGGCGAGTTCCGCGTTCATTACGCCGGCTTCTTCGATCCCGGCTTCGGCTGGGACATGCGCACCAGACGGGCCGGCAGCAGCAGGGGGGTGTTGGAAGTCCGCTCGCACGAAGTGCCCTTCCTGCTGGAGCACGGCCAGACGGTCGGCTGGCTGCGCTACGAGCGCATGGCGGAGCGCCCGGACATGCTCTACGGCAGCGACACCGCCTCGAACTATCAGGGACAGCAGCTGAAGCTCGCGAAGCAGTTCAGGCCTTTCGCGGCGATCTGACCGGACCCCGCGCGCGAGCGGCGGCGGATGGGCCGCGAGAGGGGTTGACTTATTCGTTTACACGCGTAGTCTTCTTATCGTCTACAGACGTAAACGATGAGGTGAGCCGATGCGTGCGCTCGGGCTGGTGTCCGCGGGATCGCTCTGCGCCGCGCTGCTCGTGGGGTCGTGCTGTCCGCCGGCGAGCGCGGGGGCGGCACCGCCGCCGACGCCCGCCGTGCGGGACGGACAGCATGACTTCGACTTCGAGCTCGGTACCTGGAAGTTTCACGTGCGGAAACTGGTGCATCCACTGTCAGGCTCGCAGCGGTGGATCGAGCTCGACGGCACCAGCAGGACCTGCAGGATCTGGAACGGGCGTGCGCAGCTCGAGCAGGCGGAGGTGCGCGGCGCGGCGGGCTCGATCGAAGGATTGACGCTGCGCCTGTACAATCCGCGGACCGGGCAGTGGAGCCTGTACTGGGCGACGAGCAAGGCGGGCGCGCTGGCAGGTCCGCCGAACGTCGGCCGGTTCACGCACGGTGTAGGGAGGTTCTACTCCTGGGACTCGTACGATGGCCGCTACGTCCTCATTCGCTATGTCTGGTCGCGCATCACGCCGGGCTCGGCGCATTTCGAGCAGTCCTTCTCCGATGACGGCGGCAGGACGTGGGAAGTCAATTGGATAACCGACCAGACGCGCATTGGACCGGCGGCGGACTGCGCCGGCGCGACGTCGTGAGACCTCATCCGTGACCGGCGAGTCGATCAGCGAGGCGGAATCGGCGGTCCTCACGGTGTTGTGGGACCACGGGCCCGCCGCTGCCGAGGACGTGACGGCCGCGCTCGCGGCCTCGCGAGGCTGGCAGGAGTCGACCGTCAAGACTCTCCTCGGCCGGCTGCTCAGGAAAGGAGCGGTGCGCGCGCGCAAGGATGGCCGCCGATTCATCTACTCGCCGGCGCTCGCGCGCGAGGAGTGGCTCTCGCGGGAGAGCGAGAGCCTGCTCAACCGGCTCTACGGCGGCCGCGTGGCGCCGCTGGTCGCGCATTTCAGCCGCCATCGCAAGCTCTCCAAGCGGGATATCCGCGAGCTCAAGCGACTGATCGGGGAGCTGGAGGATGACTAGCGCGGCCCTGCAGCAACTCGCGACGGTGAGTGGCGCGACGACCCTGGCCGTGCTGTTGGTCGCGCTGGCGCGGGCGCCGCTGCGCGGCATGATCGGAGCACGCGCCGCATATTGGCTCTGGCTCGCAGTGCCGGCGAGTGCGATTGCCTGGGTGTTGCCGCGCGCGGCTCCGCCGTCCGGTGCGGCTGCGGCCCTTGCACAGGGTTTTTTCGTCTGGCTGTGGACGGGACTGGACAGGCTGATCTCGGCGATCGGCGTATCAGATCGGCTGGGCACGGCGGCATTCGCCCTGTGGGCGGTGGGTGCGCTCGCCGCTCTCGCGTCGACCGTCGCGCGCCAACGTGCCTTCGCCCGCTCGCTCGGCTGCCTCGTTCAGTGGCCGGACGGAACCTGGCGCAGTCACGGGGTGGCCGAGCCCATGCTGGTCGGCGCGCTGCGGCCCAGGATACTGGTGCCATTGGATTTCGAGCGGCGCTTCACCGCGGAAGAGCGTGAATTCGTGCTGGCGCACGAGCGTGCGCACATCAGGCGCGGTGATGCGGTCGTGAACGCCGTCGGAGCGGTGTGGCTTTGTGTCTTCTGGTTCAACCCCGTGATGCCGTGGGCCATGCGTCTGCTGCGTCTGGATCAGGACCTCGCGTGCGATGCCTGGGTGCTCGCCGGGGAGGGAAACTCGCGCCGCGGCCGCTACGCCGGCGCGTTGCTCAAGGCGCAACTGTCGGGCGAGTGGACGCCGTCCCTGCCGCTCGCGTGCCATTGGCGCTCCGCCCACCCGCTGCGGCGGCGCATCTGCGCGCTCAGGCGGCCTGTCGCGGGACGGATGCGGCATGGGCTCGGAGTACTCCTCGTGTCCGCCCTCGTCGCTTGCGCGAGCTTCGGCGCACGCGCCGTTCAACCGGCATTCCGGCGTTTGCGGCCCGCTGTGCCGCATGCGACAGCTACCACCGCGTATGCCGCTGACGTTCATCCGTCCGGCAAGGTCTGTCCGCTCACCCGGCGCGCGGCTCGCGCGCGCAGCCAGGCGCAGACCCGCGGCTGAGGCGTCTCCCGTTACGGTCTGCGGCGGCTCGCACGATCCGGGCGGGGCACGGGTTTTGCGGGCGCAGGGCTCAACCGCCGCCGTTGCGAATGTCCGCGAGCCCTCCTCCACCGCCGAATCGCCTGCTCGAAGCGCTGCTGCGCAACTGCAAGGCGCTCCACGCCCGCATCGAGCCGGTGAGCTTCCCGGTCGGGCACACGGTGTACGTGGTGGGTCAAGCCATGACGCACGTCTATTTCCCGACGTCGGGGGTGCTCTCGATCCTGGTGCAGCTCGAGAACGGCGAGTCCGCGGAGTGCCTGAGTGTCGGGAACGAGGGGTTCATCGGACTGCCGGTCTGGCTCGGGCAGAAAAGGAGCATCGATCAGGTCATCCAGCAGGCGCCGGGCGAGACGCGGCGGATTTCCGCCCGGGCGTTCTGCGATCTGATCGAGGGCAGCCGCGGGGCGACGCGGCTGCTGAAGCATTTTGCCGCTTACAGCCTTCAGGCCGCCTACCGGGGGGTGGTCTGCAACACCCATCACAGCGTGAGCGAGCGCGTGTGCCGCTGGATCCTGGCGACGGCCGACCGCGCGCGGTCCTCGCAGCTGCAGCTGAGCCACGCGCTCCTCGCGCACATGCTCGGCGTCCAGCGTCCCACCGTCACCGACGTGGCGAGCGGGCTGAAGCGCGAAGGCGTACTGAGTTATCGGCGCGCCGCGATCACCATCCTCGACCGGCACCAGCTCGAGCGCCGGGCGTGCGAGTGCTACCGCGTCATGAACGAGCTTTACGCTCAGCTCGTCGCGCCCCTGCTGTGAGCGGGAGCAGTACGGCCCGGCCGCGTTGATCAGCCGCGATACCTGCGCCGGCGAGGCGGTCGACGGGTATCATGTCGGCAAGCCGACATAGCGAGCGCGTTCCCTTTGCTATCCTCGCTACCGAGTCCCGGCCCGCCAGAGGCGACACAAGGGACAGCGGGGGCGGAGAGAACACCCTTGACAGCAGCAGACTGCCAGCTCGATCCACACACTCGGTCCCAGGAGGACGATGCGAGGCGTGCAGCCGCGCACCTCGCCGCGATCGTCGAGTCCTCCGACGACGCCATCATCAGCAAGACCCTCGAAGGTGTGATCCGGTCCTGGAACGCCGGCGCCGAGCGCATCTTCGGCTGGTCGGCCGCCGAGGCGATCGGCCGCCCGATCACGCTCATCATCCCGCCCGACCGGTTGGAGGAGGAGCGGCACATCCTCGATACCCTCAGACGCGGGGAGCGCATCGAGCACTTCGAGACGACGCGCGTGGCCAAAGACGGCCGCCACGTCGAGATCTCCCTGACCGTCTCGCCGGTGCGGGACGCGGCGGGTATCGTGACCGGGGCATCGAAGATCGCGCGCGACATCACCGCCCGCAAGCAGGAGCAGCGGCTGCTCCAGGAGCGCGAGGAGGCGTTGCGCGAGGCCGATCGCCGCAAGGACGAGTTCCTGGCGTTGCTCGGCCACGAGCTGCGCAATCCGCTCGCGCCCATCCACAACGCGGCGGAGCTGCTGACCCGGATGGTGCCCGAGGACTCGCGCGCCCGCGTCGCCGTCGACATGATCAGGCGTCAGGCCGCGCAGCTCACGAGGCTGGTCGACGACCTGCTCGACATCGGACG
Source organism: Steroidobacteraceae bacterium (assembly GCA_035545455.1). Lineage (GTDB taxonomy): Bacteria > Pseudomonadota > Gammaproteobacteria > Steroidobacterales > Steroidobacteraceae > 13-2-20CM-66-19. The sequence goes on along the minus strand of DASZYK010000526.1, from coordinate 118 downwards.
CATCACACAGGGACGGATCCAACTGCGGCTCGAGGCGCTCGAGCTCGCGAGCGTCATCGCGCAGGCTTTCGAGACGATCGAGCCGCAGCTGCGGCAGAAGCGGCACAAGGTCGCGCTG
>DASZYK010000525.1:0-7314 GCA_035545455.1 Steroidobacteraceae bacterium | reverse complement strand
ACGCCGCGAGCAGGGGTCCTGCGCCCCAATGCACGGCGAACGTGAAAAAGACCGCCGCCGCCGCGAGCCGCGCGATCAGCCGGCCGACGGTCGGCCGGAGGCCGCCGCTCGCCACGTAAGCGGCGACGCCCCGGCGCAGCACGCCGAAGTAACCCCAGCCGAAGGCGAGCCCTGCGGCGGCGAACGGCAGCGCGAGCCACGAGCCGCCCACTGGTGGATGCGCAGTCATGATCGGTTCAACCTCTGCCAGGCGAGCACGCAGCCCAGGGTGACGCCCGCGAAGAGAAGCGCCAGCGTGCATGCGATTCCCGTCCCCAGCCGATGGTCGAGCCAGCGGCCCGCATAGATGCCGATGAGCGTCGTGAGGACGATGGTCCAGCCGAGCACGCCGACCTGGGCCAGATCCCTGCCGATGGAGCGCCGGCTGTCCCGCTCGGCGCGTGCGCGCCGCTCGCGCTGACGACGCACGGCCTCATCCAGGGAGCGCGGCATGGCGTGTCTCCGGCCGCAGCAGGCGCATGATCTGCCGGACGGCAGCGAGATGGAGACGCTGCGACTCGGCGTGCGCCGCGCGCTCCTCTTCCAGCTGCCGGCGAAAGCGCGTCAGGACTTCGGACTCGAGCCGTTGCAGATCGTCGCCGGTGACCGCTTCCGGTGTCGCAACGGACACCTCGGCACCCGCGTGCACCGACAACACGCCGCCCCGCACGGCGATGTGGTGCTCCCGGCCGCCCGGCTCCCGCCATGTCAGAACGGAGATCGAGAGAGCCGTCAGGAAATCGGCGTGCCCGGGCAAGACGCCGAAGGCGCCGGACGGATCCTCGGCCCTGACGTGCGCGGCGGCGTCGGTCCGCACCACGGCCGCCAGCGGTGTCGTGATCGTGAGCTTCATTCCATGTCAGGTCCGTGCGGCCGTGTTCGATGCCGGGCCGTCCTTCGCTCCGCTCTTCGACTCGCGCCCGCGCGCTTCATCGATGTCGCCCGCCATGTAGAGCGAGCTCTCCGCCCAGGCGTCGGCTTCACCGCCGAGGATCGCCTCGCAGCCGGTGAGCGTCGCATCGAGCTCGACCGAGCGCCCCGCCATGCCCGTGAACGCCTCCGTGACCATGAAGGGTTGGGTCAGATAGCGCATCAGGAGCCGCGCCCGCTTGACCGCAGTGCGATCCGCGCTGGAAAGCTCCTCGATGCCGAGGAGCGCGATGACTTCCTGCAGCTCGCGGTAATGAGCGATGGTGCTGCGGACCGCCTGCGCGGTCCGGAAGTGTCGCTCGCCGACGAGCCGCGGATCGAGCAGGCTCGAGCTCGAGGCGAGAGGATCCACGGCCGGATACATGCCCTCGCTCGCCATGTCGCGCGACAGCACGATCGAGGAGTCGAGATGACTGAATATCTCGGCGACGGCGGGATCGGTGAAATCGTCCGCCGGCACGTACACCGCCTGGATGGAGGTGATGGCGGTGCCGGCGACGGAGGTGATCCGTTCCTCGAGCTCCGCCACTTCGTCGGCGAGCGTCGGCTGATAGCCCACCCTCGAAGGCAGACGCCCGAGCAGGCCCGATACTTCGGCGCCCGCCTGCACGAGCCGGTAGACATTGTCGATGAGGAGCAGGACGCTTTGCTGCTCGCGGTCACGGAAGTGCTCCGCCACGGCGAGGGCCGCGAGTCCGGTGCGCCAGCGCGCGCCCGGCGGCTCGTTCATCTGCCCGAACACGAGTGCGGTGCGCGCGAGCACGCCGGATGCCTCGAGCTCCGAGAGCAGCTCGTGTCCCTCGCGGGAGCGCTCGCCGATGCCGGAGAAGACGGATATTCCCGCGTGCCGCTCCACGGTCGTGCGGATGAGCTCCATGATGAGTACCGTCTTCCCGACGCCCGCTCCGCCGAACATCGCGGCCTTGCCGCCCTGGATGAGCGGCGCGAGCAGATCGATCGACTTGATGCCGGTGTGGAAACGCTCCTGAGTCGCGCTGCGGCGCTCGAGAGCGGGAGCCGCCGCATGGATCGGACGGCGCTCGATGTCGGCGGCCAGCGGCGGTCCACGGTCGGTCGTCTCCCCGAGCACGTTCAACAGCCGTCCGAGCACCGGCTGGCCGACCGGCACGCGAACCGGCTGGCCGAGGCGCCGCACACGCGTGCCCCGCTTCAATCCGCCGCTGCCCTCGAGGGCGACCGCCCGCACGCGCTGCGGGCCGAGATGCTGCTGCACTTCGGCGCTGAGCGGCGCGCCGAGGTCCCACTCCACCGCGAGCGCTTCTCGAACGGCCGGCAGCTCTCCCTCCGGGAACTTCACGTCCAGCACCGAGCCGCGGGCGGCCACGACCCGGCCATCGGCCGCGCCGGATCCGGTTGCCGCCACTGACGTGCTGGTCCGCGCTATCGCCACCGCGCCAGCCTGCTCCCCTCCAGCACCCGCCGGAATACGGGAAAATGCGGAGGGCGGCTGCTATCGTCGCGCTCGCGCATGCACCCGGCATGCATCGACGATCCAGGGAATCGCGGCATGGCGGAACACACGACAGAAGCAGCGGCCCCGGACGGCGGCGACCTCACCCACTCGAGTCTCATCGCGCAGCTGGCGATGATGACGCGTGCGCTGTGGGCTTCCCCCGTACGAAACGCGATCCTCACGCTCGCGGGGTCGGCGTTCGCGGTGATCGTGGCGACCGCCTACGCTCAGGTGCGCCTCAACCGCTGGAACCGTCCTTTCTACGACGCCCTGTCGCGGCGCCACTTTCGCGATTTCGCCGTGCAGCTCGGCGTCTTCGCGATCATCGCCGGGGCGCTCCTGCTGCTCAACGTCGCACAGCGGTGGCTCGGGGAGATGTTGAAGCTGAGACTGCGCGAAGGGCTGGTGCATGATCTCGTGGAAGGCTGGATGCGCCCGCGGCGGGCGTTCCAGCTCTCGAGCGCCGGTCCGATCGGAGTCAATCCCGACCAGCGGATGCACGAGGACGCCCGTCACCTGAGCGAGCTCTCGGGCGATCTCGCGCTCGAGCTCGTGCAGGCTTCGGCGCTGCTCGTGAGCTTCGTCGGCGTGCTCTGGAGCGTCTCCAGCGGCTACGCGCTGACCATCGGCGGAGTCAGGCTCGCAATACCCGGCTACATGGTCTGGGCGGCCGTGATCTATGCCCTCTCCGCCTCCGTTCTGACCTACTGGACCGGGCGCCGCCTGATACCCGACAACGCGGCCCGCTACGCGCGCGAAGCCGACCTGCGCTACACCCTGGTACGGGTGAACGAGCACATCGACGCCATCACGCTCGCCGGCGGCGAGGCGGACGGCGCGCGTCACATCGATCTCGACCTCAGGGCCGTACTCGCCGCCATCCGCCGCCTCGTCAGCGATCTCACCCGCCTCACCTGGGTCACCGCGGGGTACGGATGGATCACGCTGGTCGCGCCCATTCTCGTGGCGGCGCCCCTCTACTTCGCCGGCGATCTCTCCTTCGGCGGCCTCATGATGGCGGCGGCCGCGTTCACTCAGCTGCAATCCTCGCTCCGCTGGTTCGTGGACAACTTCAGCACCATCGCGGACTGGCGGGCGACGCTGCTGCGCGTCGCGAGCTTCCGCCGGGCGGTCGCCGGTGCCGACGTCATCCACCGGACGGAGAGCCGCATCGCCGTGACCGGGAGCGAGACCCCCTCCGCGGCCGGCGACGGTGCCATCGTCATGGATCACCTCGAGATCGCATCACCCTCCGGATGCATCAAGCTGCAGGCCCGGCACGTCGAGGTGCGGCGCGGCGAGCGCGTGCTCGTGATCGGCGAGCCCGGTGTCGGCAAGACCCTGTTCTTTCGTGCCCTGGCCGGGCTCTGGCCGTGGGGAGCGGGCCGCATCACCCTTCCCCGCGGTCAGGAGCTCTACTGCATGCCGCGCACTTCCTACCTGCCGCGGGGCACGCTGAAGGAAGTGCTCGCCTATCCGGCGGGCGCCGAGCGCTTCAAGGGCCGGGATTACGCCGATGCGCTTTCACGGCTGGGCCTGAGGCGTCTCGTCGCCCTGCTGGAGGAGACACGGCGCTGGGATCGGGAGCTGACCGAGGATGAGCAGCAGGGCGTCGCGTTTGCGCGCCTGATGCTCCACGCGCCGCCCTGGGTGGTGATCGACGGTGCGTTGGATTCGCTCGACGTGGACATGCGCGAGCGGGCCATCGACCTCTTCGCCCATGAGCTTGCGCGCTCGGCGCTCATCTACCTCGGGCGCGCGGAGCCTCGAGGCGGCTTCTTCACCCGCGTGCTGCACCTCGTCAACGATCCAACGATGCGCCGGCTCGAGCGACGCCGGGCCCCCGGCCCGCGATCCTCCGAACTCTATCCGCCGCCGGCCGCGGCCACCTGAGCGCGCCCCATGGACGCCGACTGGGCCGCGAGGCTCAACAGCACGTCCCGACCCGCGCGCACGGCATCCGGCCGTGCCCGGGGCAGCGCATCGAGCGCTTCGGCGACCCGCTCCGGCGTGCCGAGATCGCTCCAGCCGCAATCCGGCACCGGGAGCACCCGCAAGGACGCCTCCTGTCCCTGCAGGATGGCGCGCGAGAAATCCAGATCGGGCAACGCTGCGTAGAGCTCGGTGAGCGCCTCGCCCGCGCTCCTTTCGCCATGATGAATGCCGCGAATCACCTCGCGCATGGCCTTCACGACGCCAGGGCAGCGTCGCTCGAAGAGCTCCAGCAGCGAGGCTGCGTCCGCTGCCATGATGAACATGTTCCACAACGCGCCCTGCTCGAGCAGCTCTTGCGCGCGCACCCTGTCGGGCTTCTCGACGAACCGTTCCACCGCGTGGTGGCTCTGGGCGCCGTCGCGGCGCGGGACGATATACCCGAGCTGTGGGTCCGCGGCTCCCGGCTCGAGTCCCAGGAGCACGATCTGCGCCCGCTCGCTTTCGACCGGAACGGCAGCGCGATGCAAGGCGCGAGACAGCCGGGCCTCGTCCCGGACATGATGGTCCGAGGGCAGCACGATGAGCCGTGCCCGCGGGTCGCGCTCGAGAACCGTGATCAGCGGCAGCAGCATGCCGACGGCGGTCCCGCGATTGGCCGGCTGCACGATGACGTTCCCGGCTTCGAGACCCTCGAGCTGAGGCTTCCACCAGAGCCTGTGCTGCGCGGAGACGATCGCGCAGATGCGCTCGGGCGCCACGATGCGCGCGGCGCGCCCGATCGCTTCCCGCAGGAGCGAGGGCCCCCGGTCCAGAGAGCAGAACTGCTTGGGAATGGCGAGACCGCTGCGGGTGGTCGTGAGCCCCTGCAGCCTGCGGCCGTCACCCGCCGCGAGAACCAGTGCCCAGAGATTGTCCGAATCGCTCATCGCCGTAGACCTCGTTGCGTGCGGATACCGCCCGGGCGCCTGGCCGCTCAGCTGAAGAATGGCTCACCGCGGCCGCGCCCGAAATACGCACCTCTACCTAAGCAGGCGCATCCGCATTGCTACGCATGGCGACGCAGCCCGGTGCATGGCCCAATGACTCGCGGACAACGGTCCGCAGGAGGCCTCAAATGCGTGTACGTGTCGTGGTCGCCGACCAGAGCGAAGTCAGGTTCTATGATGTGGAGCAGCGCGGCGAGGGCCTGCGGCTCTCGGGACGCCTCGCCGATCCGCAGGCGCACCTGCACGACCGCGATTTCAAATCTGACCGGCCCGGGCGTGTCTTCGATCACGCCCCGGGGGCGGGCAGGCGCGGCGCGACGGCGCACCACGGGACGGGCGGCGAGCGGCGGCCACGCAGGCACGAGGCGGAGGTGTTCGCGCGGGAGATCGCCGCGCGGATCGAGACCGCGCATCGGCGGGACGAGTTCGATCGGCTGATCCTGATGGCCGCTCCGGGGTTTCTCGGTGTGCTGCGGGAAGCCTTGCCCGCCTCGGTCAAAGCGACGGTGGCCGCCGAAGTCGGCAAGGACCTCGTCCATCAGGACGCGGCGGCAGTGGAGGCGCACCTGCCGGCTGACGCCTTCCAGACCGTCGCGCATGAGTAGGCCGTTCCAGTCGATATACAGCCACGGCTTCCTGCGCATCGCGGTGTGCACACCGCGGGTCGAGATCGCGAATCCGGCGGTCAACGCGAAACGCACGATCGCGCTCGCCCGCCGGGCGGCCGCCTGCAAGGCGGCCCTCGCGATCTTCCCCGAGCTCGGGCTGGCCGCCTACTCCAATGAGGACCTCGCGCTGCAGGACGCGCTGCTCGACGCGGTCGAGATCGCGGTGGCCGAGGTCCTCGAGGCGAGCCGCACGCTCGGCGCGCTGCTCGTGGTCGGCGCCCCGCTGCGCTCGCAAGGCCGTCTCTTCAACTGCGCGCTGGTGATCTGTCAGGGACGCCTGCTCGGGGCGGCTCCCAAGACCTACCTGCCGAACTACCGCGAGTTCTACGAGAAGCGGCAGTACAGCTCCGCGGCCCACGCGATCGGCGACAGCATCGAGGTGGCGGGGCAGCGCGCACCCTTCGGCAACGACCTGCTCTTCGTCTGCGGCGGCTGTCCGGACTTCGTGCTGCATGCCGAGGTCTGCGAGGATCTTTGGGTGCCGATTCCGCCCAGCACCTACGCCGCCCTCGCCGGCGCCACGGTTCTCGCCAACATTTCCGCGAGCGACGTGACCATCGGCAAGGCGGACTATCGCCGGCTGCTCTGCTCGTCGCAGTCCGCCAGATGCATCGCCGCCTATGCCTACGGCGCCGCCGGCTACGGCGAGTCGACGACCGACCTCGCCTGGGACGGCCAGGCGATCGTGTGCGAGAACGGCGAGACCCTCGCCGAGTCGGAGCGCTTCCGCTACGAGGAGGGACTCATCCTGGGCGATGTCGATCTCGAGCGGCTGCGTCAGGAGCGCATGCGGATGACGAGCTTCAACGACTGCGCTCAACTTCATCGCGAGCATCTCGCGAAGCTGCGCCGGGTCGCGTGCGGGCTGGAAATGCCCGAAGGGACGATCCCGCTCGAGCGCGCCGTCGCGCGCTTCCCTTACGTGCCTGGAGATCCGGCGAGCCGCGATGAGCGCTGCCGCGAGGTCTACAGCATTCAGGTGCAGGGACTGGTGCGGCGGATGGAGGCGACCGGCATCGACAAGCTGGTCATCGGCGTCTCCGGAGGACTCGACTCCACCCACGCGCTGCTGGTCGCCGCGAAGGCGGTCGACACGCTGCGGCTGCCGCGCGCGAACGTCCTCGCGTTCACGCTCCCGGGATTCGCTACGGGCGAGCGCACGCGCCGCGATGCTCTGCAGCTCATGGCGGCATTGAGGGTGAACGCACGCGAGATCGACATCAGACCCTCCGCGCGGCAGATGCTGGCGGATCTCGGTCACCCGTACGCGTCGGGGGAAGCT
>DASZYK010000524.1:0-6984 GCA_035545455.1 Steroidobacteraceae bacterium | reverse complement strand
CCGGCGGTGCCGCCGGCCGCGGCGGCGACATCCACTGGGACCTCGATCGCCCGATCGCCGCCCGCCCCGGCGGCAGCGACTGCGGCGGCGCCCGCGCGCGGCCCGGAGCTGATGGACCGGGACTTCATCGCGCGCAACCAGGTGGTGGAGCGCTATCTCTCCGGCCGGCTGCCCATCAAAGGTGCGACTGATTTCGAGCGCTTCTGCCGCGAGCACCCGCAGCTGCTGGACGAGCTCGGAATCCCGGAGCGCGTCAATGCCGCGCTGCGCCTGCTGGAGGCCAGCGGCAAGCCCGAGCCCTGGGCGGAGTCGCCGAAGCCCTTCTGGCAGAAGCTCGAGATCGTGCTCGGCCTGCTCGGCGCCGCACTGGTGCTCGGAATCGCGCTCGCGATCGTCGCCAGCGGCAGCGCGCACAAGACCCGGCGGATTGAGGCTCTGCAGAAGGAGGCGCTGGAGCGGCCGCTCGACCCGGCCACGAGCACGCGCGACATCCACCTGCTGCCGAGCCGTGCGGGCGCCTCGAATACGCCCGCCATCGTCATCGGCGGCGGCACCGAAGGGCAGCTCGCCGACTTCCGGATCGATGAGTCGCGCTCGCCCTACAGGCTGTTCCGCATCACGATAGACCGCATCGACCAGGGACGCGTCGGCATCATAGACCGCCTCGCCAAGGACTCCGACGGCAATCTGCGGATTGCGCTCAACAGCACCGCATTGGGCCCCGGCGATTACCAGCTCACCATAGAGGGCCTGAACTGGCAGGGCTCGCCGCAACCCGACTCCTGGGTCACCATCGGCATTAGAGCCACACATTGACCACTGCACGGCCCGAAGTCTTCGTGGCGCGGCAGCCGATCTACGACGCGTCGATGGCCGTCGTAGCCTACGAGCTGCTCTACCGCGCATCTCCCGCAAGCCGGACCGCGCAAGTCGGCGACCCCGGCCGGGCCACGCTGGAGGTCATCACGGGCGCGGCGCTCGAGATCGGGCTCGATCGTCTGGCCGGCGGCCTGCCGGTGCACATCAACTTCCCGGAAGAGCTGTTGGTGAAAGTGCCCGACTTGCCGCTGCAGGCCGGACGCGTCGTCATCGAGGTGCTGGAGGACGTGCGCGCCACTCCTCAGGTCATTCAAGGCATCCGCACGCTGCGGGCCCGTGGCCACCGCATCGCCCTCGACGACTTCGCGCCACAGACGAGCGACCCTCGGCTGCTGGAAGTCGCGGACATCGTGAAGCTGGAGGTCACTCACCCGCCCGCCGATGAGCTCGCTCGCCTGGCCCGGGAGCTGCGCGCCGCGGGGCTCGAGCTGATCGCGGAGAACGTCGAGAGCCGCGAGGATTTCGAGCGCTGCCTCGCCCAGGGATTCACCGGCTTCCAGGGCAATTTCCTGCAGCAGCCCGAGACCTTCAGCGCCCGCCGCGTGCCGGTGAGTCGCCTGGGCGCGCTGCGCCTCGCCGCTTCGCTGCAGAGCGAGGACTACTCGCTCGATGAGGTCGAGCGGCTCCTCAGTCAGGACGTTTCGCTCTCCTATCGGGTGCTGCGCTGCATCAATTCGAGCTATTACAACCTGCCGCGCAGGATCGACTCGATCCGCCAGGCCATCGTGATTCTGGGCCTCGACACGCTGCGCCAGCTCTGCGGGCTTCTCTGCCTGCAGGGAATCGACGACCGGCCTCCCAGCCTCATCGTGCAGGCCATGACCCGCGGCCGGATGTGCGAGCAGCTCGGCAAGCTCGGCGGGGCGCGCGACGCCGGCCCGTTCTTCATCACCGGCCTGTTCTCGCTGCTCAACGCGCTGCTCGGGGTGTCGACCCGCAAAGTGGTCGAGGAGCTGCCGCTCACGCCCGCCGTGGCGACGGCTCTCGTGGCGGGCGAAGGTCCGCTCGGCGCCGCGCTGCAATGCACGCGCGCGTACGAGCGCGGTGTCTGGGATCACGCGGTGTACGCCGACCTCCCGCCGCACCTCATCCGGGCAGCCTACGTGGACGCGCTCTTCTGGGCCGAGCAGGCGCGGGCCCTGCTGGCCTAGGCGCACGCAGTCCGGCCGGGGCCGAGTGGGCACGGGGACTGCTTGTTCGGCCTGATTTTCCGGTCCGCCCATCGTGAAGGAGGCGATCATGAGCAAGTCACCCGGACACCAGAGGTGGCCCGAGCACAAGGTGCTCGAGAGCCCGGTCGGCGAGCGGGTCACGGTCGAGCTCGATGGAGAGGTCGTAGCCGACTCGCGCAACGCCATCCGCGTCGACGAGGACGGCAGCCCGGCACGTTATTACTTCCCGCGCACGGATGTCAGGATGGACAAGCTCGAGCGCACCGCGACGACCAGCCAGTGCCCCTTCAAGGGAACGGCCCGCTACTTCAGCCTGGCGATGGCGGGCGGCGGCAACGGCGGCAGACTCGAAGACGCCGTCTGGAGCTACGAAGATCCCTTCGAGGAGCATCGGGCCCTGAAGGACAGGCTGGCGTTCTATGACGACAAGTACCGCAATATCCGAGTGCGGGTCAGCTGACCCACCACCGCGCGGCATCGCGCCCGGCTCATCCGGGCTCGTGATCGTGCTGGTGATGAATGTCCGGATAGTGTGGATGGCTGTGGGTCAGAAGCGAGTGCGCGTGCTCGTGCGTGTGCGGCTCCCTGCCATCCCAGTCGAAAGCGTGTGAGTGCCGGTGATGCTCATCATGGACGTGGCGATGCGTATGCGTCATCGGCTGGTGCGTATGCACGTGCTCGTGCCGCTCCGCCAGATGCAGCCACACACCGGCCGCCATGAAAGCCGCCGCCAGCCAGAACGCCGGGGAGGGTTGCTCGCCGAAAGCCAGGACCGCGACTGTCGCGCCCATGAAGGGCGCCGTGGAGAAGTATGCGCCGGTGCGCGCCGCGCCCAGGCCGCGCAACGCGAGCACGAACAGCACCAGGCTGATGCCGTAGCCGAAGAGTCCGACGATCATGGCCGCCGCGAGTCCCGCGGGAGCCGGGAGCCGCGCGCCGAGGAGCAGGGCGAGCACGGTGTTGACCACTCCAGCCGCCAGTCCCTTGAGGCTCGCCAGGAAAAGCGCGTCCGCGGCCGAGATCCTGCGCGTGAGATTGTTATCGAGCGCCCAGCACAGGCAGGCCATGGCGATGAGCGGCGCTCCCCAGCCGAGACGGGGTGCGTGCGCCGCGCGTGACCAGGCGAGCACCGCGGCACCGGCCACTATCAGCGCCATCCCGAGCACCACCCGCCGGTCGGTATTCTCGCGGAAGAAGATCCACGCCAGAAGCGCCGTCAATACCGCCTCGAGATTCAGCAACAGCGACGCCGAGGCCGCCGTGGTGCGCGCGAGCCCGAGCATCAGCAGCAGGGGGCCGAGCGCCCCGCCGAAGCCTATTGCGAGGAGCAGCCGGAGCGAGTCGGCACGGCCGAGCGCCGGCGTGCGCCATCCGCGGTCGCGGAGCAGGCGCGCTGCGCTCAGCCCGACACCGCTCCCCAGGTAGAGCAGGCCCGCAAGCAGCAGCGGCGAGGCATCGCGGAGGAGTTGCTTGGCGAGCGGAGTGCTGGCGCCGAAGAGCAGCGCCGCCGCGAGTGCCGCGGAGACTGCCGGCGCGACCGTTGGACGGGCCATCCGCGCAGGCTACCGCGTCGTCCCGCAGCGGTACACCCCCGGGTGATTCCCCGCCGTCCGTGGATCAGGCACCCCAGGCGGCCGCGCCGGACGGCCTGCGGCGAAAGGGCGCGGTCAGGCGCTTGAGGATCCCGCGGATGATCCGCATTTCGGGCGAGAGGGGCGGATACAGGAACGCGATCTTGCGAAAGTAGCTGGGGACGGTCCACTGATACCGCGAGCCGGCGGGGAAGAGATGCGTGTCGCCGGCCTGCAACCGCCGGCGCACGCCGGCCGCGTCCTCGATGATGACGGAGCCTTCCAACACGTGAATGACTTCATCCTCGTCGTAGAACCAGTTGAACCGGCCGCCGGTGCAATCCCACATCATCGTGCTGGCCAACCGGTCGCTGCTGCAGGCGAGACGCTTCTTGCGTGCGACGGGATTGCCCTCGAGGATCCAGGACCGCGGAATCGGCGATGGGGCGAGGCCGAGCGCATCGTGCCGCAGCGCGCGGGCGCCCTCGATGGAGATCGTCTGCTCCAGGATGTCGAGCTCGATCGTTGGATCATCGGCCGTCAGCTGACGCGCGGTGCCGCCTTCTTGCGGTGAATTTCCCACCTGTTTCTCCTCGACTCGCCCGCTTGATCCGCGGCAGCATACCGGTGGCGCGATCGGCAATTCCGTGAGTTGCCGCACACTGGTCCGGCGCCGGATGCGCGCGGCCCCGCCCGCCCTTCAGTGGGGCTGCAGGGCGGTGACGCGGTTGCGGCCGGCGCGCTTGCTCTCGTAGAGGGCGGCGTCGGCCGCCTTTACGAGAGCTCGGGAAGAAATATGTCGGCCGTGCCCGTTCGGCTCGAATCCCGAGACCCCGAAACTGCCGGTGACGCGCAGGGCCCCCGCCGCGGTCGTGTACGGCGCGGCCCGAACGCGCTCGCACAGGCGCTGCGCGATTTGCAGCGCCTCCGCGCCCGCAACCTCGGGCAGCACGACCGCGAATTCCTCGCCGCCGATGCGTGCCACCCAGTCCTCTCCGAGGCGCAGGCCGTGGGTGAGACGGGCGGCGAACTCCTGCAACACCTCATCGCCCGCCTCATGCCCGTGGGCGTCGTTCACCGCCTTGAAGTGATCGATATCGCAGATGACCAGCGACAGCGCCCGGCGCAGGCGCAGCGCCCGCGCGATCTCGCGGGGAAATTCGTGCTCGAAGAAGCGGCGGCTGCCGCAGCGCGTGAGCTCATCGATCGTCGAGAGAATGCGATTGTCGGTGAGGGCGAGCTGCAGAGCGGACGAGAGGCTCGCGATTCGCCTGGCGGTGGTCAGATGCGCCCAGAACTCCTCGCCGCCGCTGGCTTCCGGCGGCATGCAGTCGTTGGCGCCCCTGCGCAGCGCCTCACGCGCGCCGACTTTTCCGTCGACGTCCACGAAGACCACGTGCGTGGCGGAGCCTGCGTGCAGCTGGCGCACCGCCTGCGCCAGCTCCAGCCGATCGGTGAAGAGCAGCGCATGCGTGCGCTGCTCGAGGGCCACCAGAGCATCCGTCGCCGACGCTGCGCACTCGATTTCGATGTTGGCGTTGCGGAGCCATTTGACGAAGCGCTCGCGCACTTCCACCGATGTCAGCGAGAGCAGCGCCACCGGCACGGGCGGGTGCCGGCGCAGGATGCTCGACAGCGTCGAGTGATCTTCATCCCTCAGCGCGCGGTCGAGGATTGCCTGACGCTCGAGGAGATAGGTGGCGGTGCTGCTCGCATCGGTATCCGCGTCGGCCCGGCGCCGTCCGGGCCGGTCCTCCCGCGCCTCGGCATCGCGGTTCTCGAGCAGCGAGCGCACCACATCCGCAAGCCGGGCGAGCTCGGATTTCGCCACGAATCCGGCGGCTCCGCGCTCCTGCGCCGTCCTCGCCGCCGCCGGATCGGCCTGGCCGGTGACGAACACGAAGGGAGTGCCCGGGCACTCCGCCCTGGCGATGGCGAGCGCCGCCCAGCCGTCAAAGCCCGGGACGTTCGAGTCCGAGAGAATGAGATCGGGCGAGCGGCCGAGCGCCAGACGAAACGCCGCTTCCGTCTCCACGCGCTCGAGCGTGCAGGCCACTCCGGCCCGGCGCAGCACCCGCTGAATCCACTCCGACGCCTCGGCGTCATCCTCGATGATCAGCATCCGGATCATTCCAACCTCTGAGAGGAATCCACAATGAGGGAAACGCCCGGCTGCCGTTTCCGCCCATTGTCTCCATTCTGCTACAACCTCCGCGCTGGCTGCGACCTCAGATGTCCGCGCGCAGGCTCGCGAGCGGCGGTTGGCGCACCACGGATCGGGTCGCCAGCCAGCCGCTCGCCACTACCATGAGCGCGCCGCCCAGAATGCCGGTCACGCAGGCCAGCGGACTGAACACATACGGCAGGTCGAGGATGCGGGTAGTGAGGAAGTAGGCGGCCACCGAGGCGCCGATTGCGGCGATGAGGCCCGAAAGCACGCCCAGAGCCGCAAATTCGGCCACCACGCCTCTCAGCACCGTGCCGCGGCTGGCGCCCAGAGTGCGCAGGATCGCGCTCTCGTAGCGCCGCTCGTCACGGCTCGACTGCACGGCGGCGAGCAGCACCGTCAGCCCCGCGAGCAGCGTGAATGCGAACACGCTCTGCACGGCCAGAACCGCCTTGTCGAGCACTGAGCGCACGTCGGCAAGCAAGTCGTCTATGTCGAAGATGGACACGCTCGGGAACCGCCGTGCGAGCTGCGCCAGCGAGCCGGCCGTCCCGGGCGCGAGGTAGGCGCTAGTGAGGTAGGTGCCGGCGACCCTCTCGAGCAGCCCCGGCGCGAACACGATGAAGAAGTTGGGCCGGAAGCTGTCCCACTTCACCTTGCGGATGCTCGCCACGCGCACCGTCAGCGTCTCGCCGGCGATGTCGAAGGTGAGCCGGTCGCCGAGCCGCAGCCCGAGCCACTTCTCGAATTCCGTGGAGATGGACACGAGCGGCCGACCTTCGTCGGACGGTGTCCACCAGCGTCCGGCGACCACTCGGTTGTCCGCGCCGAGCGCGGCCGACCACGTCAGGTTCTGCTCCCGATTGGCAAACTCCTCGCCGCGATGATCGGCGAAGCGCATGGTGGACACCGGCCGGCCGTCGATCGCCGTCAGCCTGCCCCGAATCATGGGCAGCACGCGCGAAGTTCTTGCTCCGCGCGCGCGCAGGTATGCGATGAAGGCGTCGCGGCTGTCCGGCGGGATGTTGATGAAGAAATAGTTGGGCAGATCGGCGGGCAGACTCCTGCGCCAATCGCCGTCGAGGTCGTTGCGGATGATGCCGAGAAGCAGCAGCGCCATGATGCCGGTGCCGAAGGCGACGATCTGCACGATGCTGTCGGCCCTGCGCCGGCTGATCCCGGCGATGCCGTAGCG
>DASZYK010000523.1:0-8010 GCA_035545455.1 Steroidobacteraceae bacterium | reverse complement strand
CACCTGCTTTCGCAGGCGGCGACCGACCGGCTGCGACCAGCTTGAATGGGCGGGCTATAATCGCATGCCGCCACCGGGCGCTGGGCGGCTTAATGTCAAGTTGTGCGCTCGGTCACGGGCGCCAGGACCCACCGGACCCCTTGAACCCCCGCTTCCTGCCGCAATCCAATCCTTCATGGCGATTAGAACGATTCTCGAATTTCCCGATCCCCGCCTGCGCACCCGCGCGCAGCCGGTCACGCGGTTCGACGCGGAGCTGCACAGGATCGTCGACGACATGCTCGAGACCATGTATGCCGCCCCGGGGATCGGCCTCGCCGCCACGCAGGTCGACGTCCATCAGCGGCTGATCGTGATCGACCTCTCCGCCGACCGCAACGAGCCCCTGATCCTCATCAATCCCGAGATCCTCTCCCGCGAGGGTGAGATCGCCACCGAGGAGGGCTGCCTCTCGGTGCCCGGCTATTTCGACGAGGTGAAGCGCGCCTCGAAGATCCGCGTCCGCGCCCAGGACAGGGATGGCAATGTCTTCGAGCGCGAGTGCGAGGATCTGCTGGCCGTCTGCGTCCAGCACGAGATGGATCACATCGACGGCAAGCTCTTCGTGGACTACCTTTCCAGCCTGAAGCGCGAGCGCGTGCGCAAGAAGCTCGAAAAGGAGCGCAAGGAGCGCGCGGCGCGATCATCCGCGCCCCGCGAGCGGCGCAGCGCGCTTTAGCGGCGCGCGTCCGGTCGCCATCCCAGTCGGGCCATACGATGCCACTGCGCGTCGCATTCGCGGGCACGCCTGAATTCGCGGTGCCGACGCTCCTCTCCCTGATGCGCTCGCCGCATGAGCTGGTCGGAGTGCTGACCCAGCCCGACCGCCCTCGCGGCCGTGGTCAGCGCCTGAGTCCGTCGCCCGTCAAGGCCGCCGTCGGAGCCGCGGTGCCGGTCGCGCAGCCGGCAACCCTCAGAACCCCCGAGGACCGCGCGCCCTTGGCGGCCTGGCGGCCCGACGTCCTGGTCGTGGTGGCGTACGGCCTCATCCTGCCGGCGGCCGTCCTCGAGATCCCGCGGCTCGGCTGCGTGAACGTCCATGCCTCTCTCCTGCCGCGCTGGCGCGGCGCCGCGCCCGTCGAGCGCGCCCTGCTCGCGGGCGACGAGACGACCGGCGTGAGCATCATGGTGATGGATGAGGGACTCGATACCGGACCCTTGCTGCTGCAGCGGCCCATGGCCATCGATCCGCACGACACCGGCGGCAGCTTGCGCGAGAAGCTGGCCGCATTTGGCGCGCCTCTGCTGCTGGAAGCGCTGCAGGGGCTTGCCGACGGTACGCTCGCGGCCCACCCTCAGGCGGCGGACGGAGTCACCTACGCGCGCAAGCTGGAGAAGCGCGAGGCGCCCATCGACTGGAGCCGGTCCGCCGTCGAGATCGAGCGGCAGGTCAGGGCGCTGCAACCCTGGCCCGTGGCGGAGACCGCCGGCCCGGACGCCCGCACCGGACTGCGCGAGCGTCTGCTGGTCCATGCCGCCAGAGTGGCGCCGTCTCCCGCCGCGCGCGACGACGGATCCCGGGCTGAGCAGGCACCCGGCTGCATCGTCGAGGTCAATGGACATCACCAGGACGGATACATTCGCGTGCAGTGCGCAGAGGGCCGTCTCGACCTCCTCGTCCTGCAGCGGCCGGGAGGACCGCGCCTGCCGGCCGCGGTGTTCACCCGCGGACCGCGCGCGCTCGAGCCCTCCATGATCCTGGGCGGCGCCGCGTGAGGGAGCAGAACCCGGGCGTCCAGGCGCTCGCCGAGGCCGCCCGAGCCGTCGCCGCGGTTGCCAGCGGACGGTCGGCCGACGACGCTCTGGCCGCCGTCGAGGCGAGCTCCCGGCGCTCGGCCGTGCGGGCCATGACTCTCGGCACCGTGCGCTGGTACCTGCGCCTGCGGCCGGTCGTGGACGCACTCCTCACCAGGAACGGAGCGCTGACTCGCGAGATTCATGCTCTGCTCGTCACGGCACTCCACCAGATCGAGTATTCACGTGACGCGCCGGCGCCGGTGGTCAATCTGGCCGTCGATGCGGCGCGGCTGCTGGGGCAACCGCGGGCCGCGGGGCTCGTCAACGCCGTCCTGCGCCGGTTCGTGCGGGAGAGCCGGACGCTGCTCGCGCGTGTGGACGAGGATGCGGCTGCGCGCAGTGCTCATCCGCGTTGGCTGTTCGAGGCTCTGGCCGCTGCGTGGCCGGAGCACTGCGAGCGGATCCTGCAGGCCAACAATGCCCATCCGCCGATGGTGCTGCGCCTGAATACCCGCCGCCGCTCGGCCGCCGCCTACCTCGCCGACCTGGCCGCGGCCGGGCTGCGCGGCTCTTTGCCGGACTGGGCTGCTACCCACGCGGGCTCGGCTGCGGTGGTGCTGGATCGGCCCGTTGCCGTCGGCGCGCTGCCCGGCTTCCATGAGGGGTGGGTTTCCGTGCAGGACGCCGGCGCGCAACTCGCCCCGATGCTGCTCGAGGCCGCGCCGGGGATGCGGGTGCTCGATGCCTGCGCGGCGCCGGGCACCAAGGCGAGTCATCTGCTCGAGAGCGTTGCCGGCCCGCTCGAGCTGACCGCGGTCGACATCGATGCCGGCCGGCTCGGCCGGGTGGAGGAGAATCTTCGCCGGCTGGGCCTCGCGGCGCGGCTGGTGGCGGCCGACGTGCGCGATGCCGAGGCTTTCTGGGACGGCAGAGCCTACGACCGCATTCTGGTGGACGCTCCGTGCTCCGGCACGGGGGTGATTCGCCGCCACCCCGACATCAAGCTTCTGCGCCGCGCCGAGGACATCCCCGTCTTCGCCCGCACTCAGCTCGAGATCCTCACTGCCGCCTTCCGGCTGCTCGCGCCCGGAGGGCGCCTGGTCTATTCGACCTGCTCCGTCCTGCCGGCCGAGAACGAGGCCGTCGTGGCCCGGTTTCTGGCGGCGCAGCCGCAAGCCGGCCCCGCCCGGATGCCCCGGGGCGAGGCACTCGCCCCGGGAGGGCTGGCGCGGGAGGCCGGAACCCAGCTGCTTTGCGGAGGGGCGGCGGGAACCGACGGGTTCTATTATGCTTGTCTCGAAAAGACAACGAGCGGAACCTGAGCGATGCGCTAAGGTCCGTAAGACTTACGCATTGCCGTTGCATTCATGCCACGACGGTCCTCACCATCGGGCGCCTCGTTCGCGCGCTCCCGCAGGCGTGGCTGGGCGAGCCTCGTTCTCCTGGCCGGCGCCCTGCTGCTCGCGCTCCCCGGAGCGCTGGCCCTGGCCAATGCCCTGGATGGGGTGCTGGAGGTCAGCTCCGCCTACGTCAACTTCGATCATGGCGTCATCCAGCTCTACGCGCGCGTCCAGTACCCGCTGAATCCCGCCATCAAGGAGGCGCTGCAGGATGGCGTGACGCTGACGTTCGACGTCGAGGCGAGGGTCGATCGGGTCAGGCGCTTCTGGTTCGACGCGAGCGTGGTCGACCTCACCCTGCGGCGGGAGCTTGCCTATCGCGTGG
Source organism: Steroidobacteraceae bacterium (assembly GCA_035545455.1). GTDB lineage: Bacteria > Pseudomonadota > Gammaproteobacteria > Steroidobacterales > Steroidobacteraceae > 13-2-20CM-66-19. Next base: position 4,509 of record DASZYK010000523.1, on the reverse strand, counting down.
TCACGGACCGCTTCGTGGTCCGTGACGTTCGCAGCGGTGATGAGAAGAGCTTCGAAACACTGCAGGAGGCCCTGGCCTATCTGGGGAAGGTCGACGCATGGCCCATCCTCGTCGAGCCGCAGATCGATGGAGGGCGCTATATCATCAGCGTGCGCGCGGGTGTTCGGCGCGGGAAGCTCCCGGCCTCGCTGCGCGCGCTGCTCTTCTGGACGGATGACTGGCAACGCGTGAGCAAGTGGTACTCATGGTCCCTGCCGGTGTGAGCGACGAGCGCAACGCCGCCCAGCGGCTGCGGGCACGCCGCCGCAGCGCGTGGTCGCTTGCGCTGTGGGGCGCCGTCGGGCTTTGCGCCCTGCTGCTGCTGCTCGCCAAGAGCGTGCAGAACTCCTCCGAGTTCGGCCGCCTCCAGCCCTGGATCCTGCTGCTCAACATCGCCGGTGTGCTGACCCTCACCGTGCTGCTGATGCGCAAGCTCTGGCAGCTGGTGAGCGATTACCGCAACCACGTGCCGGGCTCGCGCCTGACGGCGCGCACCGTCATCATCTTCGGGTCTCTGGTGATCGCGCCGCTGCTCATCGTCTATCTGTCGTCGCTCGAGTTCCTGAACCGCGGCATCGACAGCTGGTTTCGGGTGGAGGTGCGTCAGGGGCTGAAGGACGCGCTGGTCCTCTCGCGCGCGGCCCTCGACCTGCGCGTCGAGGAATGCTCGCGCCGCACGGAATTGCTCGCGCGCTCGCTCGTCGCGCGCTCGGGCGTCGAGATCCAGACCCGCCTCGACGAGGAGCGCCGCGCGACCGCCGCCGCGGAGATCGTTCTCTTCGGCGATCACGAGCGCATTCTCGCGGCGAGCCTGGACAACCCGCTCGCCGGCGTGCCGCGCGCGCCGCCCGCGGATCTCGTACGGCGCGTCAGCGACCACCGCCCCTTCGTGAGCCTGGAGCCGCAGTCGAACGGCCAGTACGTCATCCGCATCGGGGCGCCGCTCAGCGAGTCGCCGGCGAGTCCGGACGACCGCTACCTCATGGCGCTCTATCCGGTGCCGACTCAGCTCGCCGGGCTGTCGGATGCCGTGCAGCGCTCCTACTCGCAGTACGGCAACCTGGCCGCGCTGCGTGAGCCGCTGAAGTACAGCTTCAGCCTGACACTGACCCTGGTGCTGCTGCTCGCCATGCTGGCGGCGTTCTACGGCGCCATTTTCTCCGCCCAGCGGCTCGTGCGGCCGGTCCAGGACCTGATCGCTGGAACGCGCGCCGTCGGCAAGGGCGACTTCGACACCCGTCTGCCGCTTCCCTCCCGCGACGAGATGGGATTCCTGGTGCATTCCTTCAACGACATGACCAAGCGGCTGCGGCGGGCGCACGAGGAGGCGACGCGCAGCCAGCAGGCCGTCGAGCGCGAGCGCGAGCGGCTGGCGATCATTCTGGCGCGGCTCTCCACCGGCGTGCTCGCGGTGGACCGCACGCTCACCGTGCGCATGGCCAACGAGGCCGCGGGCGCCATTCTCGGCACCGACCTCTCGGCGGCCACCGGGCGCTCGCTGCCGGAGCTGTCGGCGAGCAACGAGCGCCTGGGGCAGTTCGTCGCGGCGCTCGCGGTGCGTTTCGCGCGCGGCCGCGAGGAATGGCGGGAGCAGCTCGATCTCGAGGGCGGCCCGGCTCACGGCTCGCACGGCAGGCGCAATCTCATGTGCGCGTGCACGCCGCTGCCCGGAGAGGAAGGCGGCCGGGGTTACGTCATCGTCTTCGATGACATCACGACGCTGCTGCAGGCACAGCGGGATGCCGCCTGGGGCGAGGTCGCCCGCCGCCTGGCCCACGAGATCAAGAATCCGCTCACGCCGATCCAACTCTCCGCCGAGCGGCTGCGCCGCCGGCTGCTCGCGAGCATGGCGCCGCGGGACGCCGAGATCCTGGAGCGGGCCACCCACACCATCGTGCAGCAGGTGGAAAGCATGCAGCAGATGGTGAACGCCTTCAGCGAGTATGCGCGCGCGCCGGAGATGCTGGTCAGCCGCTTCAGCCTGAACCAGCTCGTGACCGAGGTCGCGGAGCTGTACCGCTCGCAGGATCCGCGCGCGGCCATTCATCTCAGCCTGGACGAGCGGCTGGAGGGCATCGAGGCGGACCGCGGCCGGGTGCGCCAGATCCTCAATAATCTGCTCACCAACGCGCTCGAGGCGCTCGAGGGCGCGCCGCAGCCGCGGCTCGACATCGCCACGCGGCTCGAGAGCGGCGAGGAGGGTCAGTACGCCGCGGTGGCGGTATGTGACAATGGGCCCGGGTTCCAGCGGGAGCTGCTGGGACGCGTCTTCGACCCGTACGTCACCAGCAAGCCCAAGGGCACCGGGCTGGGCCTCGCGATCGTGAAGAAGATCGTCGAGGAGCATGGCGGCCGGATCGAAGCCGACAACCGTCCGGAAGGCGGCGCCCGCGTCAGGGTGCTGTTGCCCGTCGTCGACAGCACGCGGACGGCGGCCGGCGCGCGGCAGAAGAGAACAATTGCGGAGAGTAGAGCATGAGCGCTCCACACATTCTGGTGGTCGATGACGAGGCGGACATCCGCGGCCTCCTGAAGGAGATCCTGTCGGAGGAAGGCTACGAGGTCGACGTCGCCGCCAACGCGGCCCAGGCGCGCGCCTCGCGGGCGCGGCAGGCACCCGATCTCGTGCTGCTCGACATCTGGATGCCGGATGTGGACGGCATCACTCTGCTGCGAGAGTGGTCCGCATCGGGTGGCGACGGCTGCCCCGTGGTCATGATGTCCGGTCACGGAACGGTCGAGACCGCCGTCGAGGCGACGCGCCTCGGCGCGTTCGACTTCGTGGAAAAGCCGCTCTCGCTCGCCAAGCTGCTGCGCACCGTGGAACGGGCGCTCGATGCCGGCAGGCGCCGGCGCCAGTCGGGCAAGCTCATCGTGCCGGCGCTGACGGTGCCGGCGGGCAAGAGCAAGCTGATGCAACAGCTGCGTACGGAGCTGCAGCAGATCGCGGCTCACGCCTCCTCGGTGCTCCTCATCGGAGAGCCGGGCTCCGGCCGGGAGGCCTTCGCGCGGTATCTGCACGAGCGCGGGCCGCGCGCCGGATCGCCGTTCGTCACGCTCGTCGCCAGCAGCCTGCGCGAGGCCGATGCGGAGAGCCGGCTCTTCGGCCGCGTGGAGGCCGGCAGCTCTCACCCGGGGCTGATGGAGCAGGCGGCCGACGGCACGCTCTTCATCCAGGAGATCGAGGACCTGCCGCCCGGCGCGCAGCGCCTCCTCGTCGGCGCGCTCGAGTCCGGCCGCTTCAACCCGGTCGGCGCCGCCGAGCCCGTCGAGTTGCGGGCGCGGGTGGTCTCATCCGCGCAGCCGGGCGTGGAGGGCCGGGCCGGAGCCGAGGGTCTGCGCCGGGACCTCCTGGCTCATCTCAACACGCTCATCGTCAGGGTGCCGCCGCTGCGGGACTATGCCGAGGACGTCCCGGAGCTGCTGCGGCAACAGGTCGACCGCATCGTCGACACCGAAGGCCTGCCGTTCCGCCGTTTCAGCGTCGCCGCGCAGAACCGTCTGCGCAACTATCCCTGGCCCGACAACGTGCGGGAGCTGAAGAATCTGGTCCACCGTCTGTTGATACAGGGCGGCAGCGAGGAGATCAGCCTGGACGAGGTCGAGCGCGAGCTCGCGGTGCAGGCGCCGCCGGGCGAGCCGCTGGTCAAACAGGACCTGCTGGCGCTGCCGCTGCGGGAGGCCCGCGAGCAGTTCGAGCGCGCCTATCTGCAGCAACAGCTCCTGCTCTGCAACGGCAAGGTCGGTCAGCTCGCCAAGCGCGTCGGCATGGAGCGCACCCACCTCTACCGTAAGCTGCGCTCTTTGGGCCTGGATTTCCGCTCGATCGGGGAAGAATAAGAAGACCGGGTCCAACTTCGGGCCCCGCGCCGGGCTCGGAACGGGGCTCCGGGAAGCGCGCATCGCCGTTTGACGCCGCACTGGGAATCCGGCGCGCTTCTTGTATCATGTCAGGCACAACGTTGTCGGAGTATGGCAACTGGCAGCCGCCGGCGAAGGCAAGAGGAGAGAGGGAGCCGCCCGATCGCGCAACCATGCCGCGCCCCGGGCGGCGGGGGAGGCCGTTGCCGCCGCGCAGGGATTGCGGCTGCTCATCGTGGAGGACGTTGCGGCGGAGGCGGAGCTCGCCGTCCGGCACCTCACTTCAGGCGGAATCTCCTGCATCCCGCGCACCGTGGCCGACGAGCGGCAGTTCCGCGCCGCGCTGTCGCAGTTCCATCCCGACATCATCCTGTCGGATTTCACGCTGCCGGCGTTCGACGGGCTCGCCGCTCTCGACATCGCCCGCGCGGAGGCGCCGGATGTTCCTTTCATCTTTCTCTCGGGCACGATCGGCGAGGAGCGCGCCATCGAGGCGCTGCGGCGCGGGGCCGTCGACTACGTGCTGAAAACCAACCCCGCGCGGCTGGTGCCGGCCGTGCGCCGCGCGCTGCGCGAGGTGGAGGAGCGCGCCCGGCGCCGCGAGGCGGA
>DASZYK010000522.1:0-3710 GCA_035545455.1 Steroidobacteraceae bacterium | reverse complement strand
GGCCCGAGTCGCTGACCGGTCCTTCCGGAGAAGGGTGTCGTGGCGATCTCTGACGAGCAACGGCTGTTCCGCGCCGAGCGTCTCGGCTCCTCCGATGCGACGCGGTTGATGGCGGGCGACTGGCGGGCGCTGTGGGAAGAGAAGACCGGTCGGGTCGAGCCGCCGTGCCTCGACTTCGTGCCGCGCGTGCAGATCGGCATCGCGACCGAACCGTTGCATGCGGCGTTCTATACCCACCGCACCGGCGTCGCCTGCCGCCTGGCGGAAGGGACGCTGGTCCATCCGGAGTTCGACTTCATCGTCGCCCATCTCGATTTCCTGACGTGGCGGCGGCCGGAGGACGAGGGGCGCTCGCCCTGCGATACGCTGGTGGAAGCCAAGTTCACGGCCGGGTTCAAGAGCGATCCGGAGCTTGTTCAACACTATCACTGGCAGATCCAGCATCAGCTCCTGGTGAGCGGGCTGCCCTATGCCGTGCTGTCGATCCTGCGGCCGTCGAGCTATTCGCTGCTTCCTGTCGAGCGCAGCGAGCGTGACATGGCGAAGCTGCTCGACAGCCTTCACGCCTTCTGGTGGTACGTCGAGAACGACATCGAGCCGCCCGACCCGGAGCCGATGGCCGCACCAGCCGTGACGGGCGCGCGTGTCCTCGACATGTCGCGGCACAATGAATTCGCCGCCTGGGGCGGCATTCTCGCCGAGAACGAGCCGGGCATGCGCGCCTATCGCGACGCGGAGAACGCGCTCAAGGCGCTGATGCCGGCGGACGCGCAGGTCGCGTTTCTGCCGGGTACTGCGGGCGAGGGACGAGCGAACGAGGCGCGCGGGATTTTTCTCACGCGCAGCAGCGACGGCAAGCTGGCGCTGCGCTTCGGCGATCTGCCGCGGCGCCACCGCGCCAAGCTCGAGCCGTGGGAGCCGGGCGCTGTTCCGGCGGACTCATTGGACGAATTTTGACGGGCGCGCCGGCCGCAGGCAGGCGGGCAGTGGCGGATGGCGTCGCCATCCTGGGAGAAGGTGACAGAGTGATGGCTAGAGCGAAGAGCAATGCCGCCGCGCAGGCGGACCCGAACACGCCGGCGGCTCCCGAGACCCGGCCGGATGCACAGCAGGCGCATCTCCGCTTCTGGGACAAGCTGAAGCGGACCGATCCGCGGGCGACGAAGCCTTTCACCCGCTCGGGCGGGTTCCGCGGCACGCAGATCGATCCCGCCTGGCGGCTGCAGATCATGACCGAGATCTTCGGTCCCGTGGGCGAGGGCTGGGGCTACGAGCAGCTCGAGTGGACGGTGCAGGAGCGGATGATCTTTGCCTGCGTGCGCGTGTGGTATCGCGACCCGCAAACCGGCGCGACGCACTTCACCGGCCCGCAATGGGGCGGCACGGAGCTTGTGCGCCGGCGGCGTGACGGCAGCGAGGAGCCGAACGACGAGGCTTTCAAGATGTCGGTGACCGACGCGCTCGGCAAATGCCTGCTGCAGATCGGGCTGGCCGCGGACATTTATCTCGGCCTCTTCGACGACAGCAAGTATCGCGAGGAGTCGGAGGCCTATTACGGGGCGCGCAACAATCCCGATCTCCAGCCGCCGGCGATCGAGGCCTTCGAGACTCTGGTGCGCGAGAAGCTCGCCGAGATCGGTGAACTCGACTCGCTCAACGAGTTCTGGCGCAGCGGCGTCAGCGAGCGTGTGCGCGAGATCAGGGCCGTCGACCGCGCGGCGCAGCAGCGCATCACGACCTACTTCGCGCAGAAGAAGGCCGAGATCCTGAAGCACGAGCAGGACGAGCCGCGCGCGGCCTGAGGCCGCGCCGGACTCTTTCCTCTCGCGGGGAGTTTTGCATGTATCAGCGATTCATCGCCGTCGGCCGGCTCGGCCGCGAGCCGGAGGTGACGACGACACCCAAGGGCATCAGGGTCGCCACACTCAGCCTCGCCACCTCGGATTTCGTCAAAGGCGAAGAGCGGACCGAATGGCACCGCGTCGTCGTCTGGGACGAGCGGCTCATTGACGTAGTGGAGCGGCGCGCGCAACGCGGCTCTCTCGTCGCCGTCGAGGGACAGGTGCGGACGCGCCGATGGCTGAGGGACGGCCACGAGGTGGCGACCACCGAGGTCGTCCTCGACCGCTTCCACAGCCGCTTGCGAGTCCTAGGCAATGGCCGGACGGAAAAGGCAGATCTCTTTCAGTTCGCCGAGAGCCGGAAGCCCCTGCCAGGCGAGGCGGAGGCCGAGTTGACGGAGGACGAGATTCCGTTCTGAGAACGGAGTCTCGTCCCCGCCACGCTCATTCCGCTGCGGTCTTGCTCGGCTTCGCCGGACGCTTCGCCCAGTAGTCGGCTTTCGCCTTGCTGCGGACGAGCGCATCCGGCGTCTCGAAGCCGGGGGCCATCGACGCGCCGGTGCCCGCCAGCACTTGGTGATGCTCGATGTTGAGCGTCCGGAGCCAGCGCTGCTGGCCCATGGTGATGGCGACGAAATAGCCGAGTTCGACGATCTCCGGCTCGCTGAAGTGCTCGTAGAGCCGCCCCCAGAGCGCGTCGTCCGCCTCGAGATCCCAGGTGATCGCCTCGGTGTAGGCGAGCGCCGCCTTCTGCCGCGCGTCGTAGCGCTTCGACTTCTCGAAGTTGAGGAGGTCCATGTAGTCCTCCTCGACGAGTCCGCGCTGCGCCGACTTCACCGAGCGCTGGTTGCCGCAGTACTCGCACTTGACCGAGCGCGACACATAGACCCGGCACAGCTCCTTGATGCTGTGGTCCATCACGCCGGTATGAAACACGTCGTGCCAGGTGTTGGCGAAGGACCAGAAGGCGGCCGGTACATGCGCGCGGATCGCCTGGCTCTCGGGCCGCGGCGTGCCTTCGCGCCGGCAGCGGTCGAGCTCCGCGAGCATGCGCTCGTCGGTGATGGTCGCCGGGTCGACGTAGCTGATCCGTTGCTTGGGCATGACGATCTCCTTCGGGGCGGAATGGCGGCTCAGGCTCAGGCCGAGTAGATCAGCTTATCAAAGCTGAGCTCCTTGAGATATTGGTCGAGACCCCAGCGCTTCACCTGGTCGAGCACGTCCGCGAACTCCTCGCGCGGGATCGGCTGATAGACGAAGCGCTCGCCGCGGCCGAAGCGGCTGAAGTCCCAGGCGTGCCCCTCGAATTCGGACGGCACCGACTGCTTCCACAGGGGCAGGTATTTCGGCAGATCCGCCTCCAGCGCGCGCTCGGCGCGGTCAAGTGCGCGGAGATATCCCCGGACCGTCTCCGGCGCCAAGGCCTGCGGCACCCACCAGAGCGTGTGGAAGGTATCGGCCATGATCTTGCGGAGACCGAGCTGCTCGGCCATGGCGATCTGCGGCGGCAGCAGGCTCGCCGCCTCGATCTCACGGTCGAGCAGCGCCTTGAGGCGCGCGCCGAAGCCGCCGACATTGACGGTCTTGATGTGCTCGAGCGGTAGGTACTTTTCCAGGCGGTAGGGCACGTTGAAGTGGCTGCCCGCGCGCATGCCGACGGCGATCGGCACGTCCTTCAGATCCTCCGGGCGGCGGATCGCCGAGTCCGGCCGCACGAAGATCGCCCAGGGCGACACGCCGTAGGCGTCCGGCACGAAGCGCCCCATGCCGGCGCTCGCATTGCAGATGCTGCCCCAGGCGCAAGCGCCCTGGATCACGTCCTCGCCGGCGGCATAGGGCCTGTCCTGCGGCCGGTCGAAATAGGAGAGA
>DASZYK010000521.1:0-2954 GCA_035545455.1 Steroidobacteraceae bacterium | reverse complement strand
CCACGGCCGCTCCATGGCGGCGGTGATCGCCGCCGCGGCAACCGGAATGAAGCTGCGCGGAGTCCATTCGAAGAGGAGCAGCTCGACCGCGATCATCATCGCGGCGATAGGCGTGCCGAACACCGTGGTCATGCCGGCCGCGGCCCCCGCCACGAGCAGTGTCTTGCGCTCACCGTCGGTGACGGGCAGCGCCTGTCCTATGAGCGAGCCGATCGCACCGCCGGTCATGATGATCGGACCCTCGGCGCCGAACGGGCCGCCGGTGCCGATCGAGATCGCCGACGACAATGGCTTGAGGATGGCGACCTTGACGTCGAGCCGGCTGCGCCCGAGCAGGATGGCCTCGATGGCTTCCGGAATCCCGTGACCACGGATTTTGTCGGTCCCGAAGCGCGCCATCAGCCCGATGATGACGCCGCCGACGACGGGCACCGCGACCGCGGCCGCTCCGAGCGGCGAAGCGCCGAGGGCAAGGTGCTCCAGCGTGGGCCGCCCGAAATAGGCGATGTTGGTGAAGAGCCGGATGAGATCGAGCAGGACCAGCCCGGCGATCGCGCCCGCCGTGCCGACGAGGGCGGCGATGGCGGTGATCAGGAGAACGCGGGGCCGGGTCGTGAAGTCCCCCAGGCGGCGGACCTCGTCGAGCGCGAGGTTGAGCACACCGCCCTGGCTCTGGCGCTGTCCCACCGTCGGCGCACCCTCTGCTTTTCGCGCCGGGATCATGACATCACAGGCCGTGCACAATTAATCCACAGGCGCTCCACAAGCGCTCCACAGGCGTGCCGCGATATGCTCGAGCTCATGCCCTTCAGGCTCCCCAAGCGAGCGGCTCGCGGCGATGGCGCCACGGTCCTCGGTACGTACTTCTTCTCCAGCCACACCGTGCAGGTTCTGCGGACGAGCGACGAGCGCATCGAGTGGACCTGCGACTGCGAGAGGTTTCACCGCCGGGGGCGACGCGAGACCCCCCTCTGGTGCAAGCATATCGCGAAAGCGGCCGCACGACGCTCGCTCGAGCGCCTGACCGCGCGCCGCCTCGGCTCGATGGCCGCGGACGGCCAGCTTACGCCTCGATGAGGCCGTGCCGTATGGCCAGCAGCGTGAGCTCGGACTGGTTCGAGACGCCGAGCTTCTGCTTGACGTTGTAAAGATGCGTGCCGACGGTGGAGGCCGAAAGCCTCAGGTCATCCGCGATGCGCTGCACGCTGGCGCCGCGCGCCAGGCGGATGAACACGTCGAACTCCCGCTCCGACAGCCGCTTGATGGGCGATGACTCCGACCCCTCGATGTCCTCGAGCGCCAGCCTCTGCGCGACGCGCGGATCGATGTAGCGCTGCCCTGCGCCGATGGCGGCGACCGCCTCGAGCAAGGCCTCGGGGGCGCTGCGCTTCGACAGGAATCCGAGCGCTCCCTCCCGCAGTGCCCGCCGGGCATGCACCGGATCATCGTGGGCGGACAATGCGAGCACTCGCGCATGGGGGTCGTGGGCACGGATGCGCCGCAGCGCTTCGATGCCGCCCATGCCGGGCATCGCGATATCCATGATCACGACCTCGGGCGTCAGCTCGACATAGCGCTGGCACGCCGCCTCGCCGGAGTCGGCCTCGCCGACTACCATCACATCCGGCCTCACCTGCAGCAGCAGCCTGAACCCGGTGCGCACCACCGCGTGATCGTCGACCAGAAGCACGCGGATCAAGCGGTCCTCCCTGGGGACTCGGCGAGCGGGATCTGCGCCGCGAGCAGCGTTCCGCGCTGCTCTCGCCTGCGCAGCGTCAGCTTGCCGCCCAAGTGGCCGACGCGCTCGCCCAGGCCTCGCAGCCCGAAATGTCCCGGCCGGGACCAGTCTTCCGGCAGGCCCACGCCATCATCCGTAACCGTCACCAGAAGATTGCCCGGATCGGCTCGCAGCTCTACGTCCACCTTGGAAGCATGCGCGTGACGCAAGGCGTTGACGAGCCCTTCCTGCACGACCCGGTAGGCCGCCAGCGAGACTCCCGGACCCGGATCGGAAGTCAGGTCCTGCCGCAGAGAGAGCACGACGGAAGGGTGCCGCTTCCGCAGGTCCTGCACCAGCCCCGCCACCGCGTCGGCGAGGTTCAGGCTGTCGGGCACCGCCGGCGCCAGCCGGGGAATGAGGCCGTGCATGGCATCGTAGAGCCTGGCGGCCTCCGTCGAGATGAGGCGAGCCGCCTCCTGCGTCGCCGGCTGGCTCGATTGGCCGACGATCGCCTGCGCGAGACTGCGGATCGCGGTCACGGATTGGCCGAACTCGTCGTGCAGCTCGCGGGCGATCAGGCGCCGCTCCTGCTCCAGGCGCTGCTCGATCACGACGGGCGCCACCGCCCGCTCGACGATCCAGAATGCGAGGCCGTTGACGATGAGGAGCATCACGGCGGCGATGATGAGGAGGCGCGTGACGGCCTGCCACCCGTCGAGAATGGACCGTGAGGGCTCGGCCTGCACGATGAGCTCCACCCCCGAGGGAAGGGGAAACACGTCACGGGGCGTGCTCGGCGCGAGCAGGCGCGCGAACCACGCCGGCGCATTCTGGCCGGCCTTGTAGGTCGCGGGCGGCGAATGATAGAGCACCGGGCCGCCGGGATAAGTGAGCACGATGTCGTTGGAGCGCACGTGCCCGAGATGTGTCAGGAACTCCTCGACGACCTGGGTGCCGCCGACGCGCCAGTAGATGTTGACGAGCCGTCCCAGAAGCTGGATCGCCACCTGGTTCGCCGCCACGATCTCCTCGCGGACGCGCCCCCTCGTAACCTGCACCTCGGACGCGACCAGGACGATCACCCACACGACCGTCAGGCCGGTGACCACCAAATGCAGGCGCGTGCGCAGCTTCATCCGCCATGCCCGGAGCTCGAGAATGCGGCTGCCATCGTATCAGCGCCGCGGGATTTGCGGCTCATGAAAATCATGAGGAGCGATTCATGATGATCCGC
>DASZYK010000520.1:0-2126 GCA_035545455.1 Steroidobacteraceae bacterium | reverse complement strand
TCGAGCCCGCTGAAGATGTAGTAGCCGGGCGTCAGGACGTGCACGTTGCGCAGTGAGATGTCGCGGTATTCCGGATCGAGCGCGCCGGAGAAGTTGGTGTAGTGGGGGGTGAGGACGATCGGATTGGTCACGTTGCGGATGCAGACGTTCTCGTATTTCACGTCCTGCACCAGGCCGCCGCGGCTGGGATCGGACTTGATGCGGATGCCGTTCTGGGCGCCGTCGATGGTGAGATTTCTCACCAGCACGTGGCTCACGCCGCCGCTCGTGCCGCTGCCGATGGACATGCCGTGACCGGTGTAGAAGTGGTTGTCGAGAACCGAGATGTGCGCAGCCGCGGCGCCCTGCCGCGAGCTGATTGCCACGTCGTCGTCGCCGGCATGGATGAAACAGTGCGCAATGGTCACATTGGTGGAAGACACCGGGTCGATGCCGTCCGTGTTGCGTGCGGTGCCTGGCGTCATGATCTTGACGCCCCAGGCCGTGAATCCGTCCGAGTCGCGGACGTCGACGTGGTACCGCGGAGAGTCGCGCAGCGTGATGCCGTACATCGTGAAATCATGTACGTGGCTCAATACGATCAGGCCGGGCACCTTCTGATTGCGGTCCAGCACTTTCGCCTGATGCGCGAGCTGCCACCAGGTGACGCTCCCGCCGAGCATGGGATCGCCGCCGCGGCCGTCGATCGCGCCCGCGCCCATGATGCCGCCGTGACTGATCCCCGTTCCGCTGAGGAGCGGCCTGCAGCCCTCGGCGTGCTCGCCGAGCAGGCCGCAGCTTCCCGGCGTGATGTCATAGAGGCGCGGGTTGGTGGACGCTGCCAGCACGGTGTTGGCGTCTATGACCAGGGTCACTCCGGAGCGCAGCGCCAGCGGGCCGCTCAGAAACACCCCCTTGGCGCCGTCGGCGCGCAGCTCGACGGCCTGCCCCGCGGCGCAATGGTCCATCGCCTGCTGGATGCGGCCGGTGTCGGGATGCCGCTCCGCGGCGGCCGCAAGCGCGCCATGGGGAGCGGAGAGCCGGGCGCGCAGCACCACGCAGGAAGGCGGAATGCGCGGCTGCGCGACCTGTCGCATGTCCTGAGCGTGTGCCGCAGTCATGCCTGCGAGCGGGAAGGCGAGGATGAGGGGAGTGAGGCGGATGAGATTCAAGGCGGACCCTCCCGGGGTGTTGAGACTGGAGCCTCGAGCCGGCGCGCTCAGAGCCGGTAGGCCTGCTTCGGCAGACGATAGGCGAGATCGACGGCGGTCTCGGCCGCCTCGTCCTCCGGCAACCGGTGCTCGGCCACGAGGCGCGCCAGAAAGGCGCAGTCGATCCGGCGCGCGACGTCGTGGCGCGCGGGGATCGACAGGAATGCGCGCGTGTCGTCGTTGAAGCCGACCGTGTTGTAGAAGCCGGCCGTCTCCGTCGTCAGCTCGCGGAAGCGGCGCAGCCCCTCGGGACTGTCGTGGAACCACCAGGCGGGACCCAGCTTGAGCACCGGATAATGGCCGGCCAGCGGCGCCAGCTCCCGGCTGTAGGTGGACTCGTCCAGCGTGAAGACGATCAGCGACAGGCCCGGCTGGCTGCCGAAGCGGTCGAGCAGCGGCTTCAGCGCGTGCACATAGTCGGTGCGCTGCGGGATGTCGGCGCCCTTGTCGCGGCCATATTTGGCGAAGATCCGGCGGTCGTGATTGCGCAATGCCCCCGGATGGATCTGCATCACCAGGCCGTCGTCGACACTCATCGCGGCCATCTCGGTGAGCATCTGCGCGCGGAAGAGCTCCGCGTCGTCCGGCGTGAAACGCCCGGACACCACGCGCCCGAAGAGCGCCTGCGCCTCGGCAGCGCCGAGGTCGGCCGTGGCCGCGGTCGGATGACCGTGGTCGCTCGCGGTGGTGCCGAGCGCGATGAACGCCGCGCGGCGCAGCCGATGAGCCTCGAGATAGCCTCGCCAGGAGTGGACATCCTGCCCCGTCATGCGGCCCAGCTCCTCGAGCGCGTCGCGGAAGAGCTCGTGCTCCGGATCGACGACCGGGTCCGGGCGATAGGTGCTGATCACCCGTCCCGGCCAGCCGCTGCGGCGGATCGCCTCGTGCGCCGCCAGCGGATCGGTGGGACTCTCGGTGGTCGCCAGCACTTCGATG
>DASZYK010000519.1:0-6172 GCA_035545455.1 Steroidobacteraceae bacterium | reverse complement strand
CATCCGCGGGTCGAGTGGGGTGAGGATGGGGCAACCGCGCGCCGCACGGTCGTACTGCGGCAGGCGGACCTGTTGTCGCTCGCGGATCGTGAGCCGGTGTTGGATTCGGCGGGAGGCCCGAGGCAACTCGACTGGGAATGGCGGCGGTCGCCGCGCTGTGCGCTGCCGCACGGCGGCGTACTGGAGCTGACGAGCGAGCCGCACGGACCCATCGACCTCGACGCGCTGCCGCCCCGGCTCGCCATCGTGTGGCGCCGCGGAGGCGAGCGGCTGCGCGTGCGGCGCGGCGGACCTCGCCGTGCGCTCAAGAGCTTGCTGCAGGAAGCTCATGTGCCGCTCGCGGAGCGGGCCCGGCTGCCATTGATTCTCGCCGACGGCGTGCTGGTCGCCGCCGCGGACCTCTGGATCGACGAGTCCGTGCGGGCGCACCCCGCGGCGCGCCATCGGGGACGCCTCATCTGGCGCAAGCCTGCCGGCGGCCGGCCCTGAAGTGCTCGGCCCGTCCCGGGCCTCACCATTTTGTGATAATCTGCCCTCCCGTCGTTCCTGCTCTTCGCAGGGCGCTGCAGGCAGCACTTCTCACGACGGGATATCTCCTGATTTAACTATGGCGCGATTCGTATTCGTCACCGGCGGCGTCGTGTCCTCATTGGGCAAGGGCATCGCCGCCGCTTCGCTCGGGGCGATCCTCGAGGCGCGCGGCCTCAAGGTCGCGATGGTCAAGCTCGATCCGTACATCAACGTCGATCCGGGCACGATGAGCCCGTTTCAGCACGGCGAGGTGTTCGTCACCCACGACGGCACCGAGACCGACCTCGACCTCGGCCATTACGAGCGCTTCGTGCGCACGACCACCGGCCGCAACAGCAATTTCACCACCGGCCGCATCTACGAGCGGGTGATCGCCAAGGAGCGCCGCGGCGATTATCTCGGCGCCACCGTGCAGGTGATTCCCCACATCACGGACGAGATCAAGCGCAGCATTCAGCTCGGGGCCGAAGGCGCCGACGTCTGCATGGTCGAGATCGGCGGCACCGTGGGCGACATCGAGTCGCTTCCCTTCCTGGAGGCGATCCGCCAGCTCGGCGTCGAGCTCGGGCGTACCAACTGCGTCTACCTGCACCTCACGCTGGTGCCGGTCGTCGGCGGCTCCGGGGAGATCAAGACCAAGCCGACCCAGCACTCCGTCAAGGAGCTGCGCGGCATCGGTATCCAGCCCGACGTGCTGCTCTGCCGCTGCAAGCATCCGCTGCCCGAGGAGCAGCGGCGCAAGATCGCGCTCTTCACCAATGTCGAGGAGCGCGCGGTCATCTCCGCGATCGACGCGGACGACATCTACCAGATCCCGATCCTGCTGCACGAGCAGTCCCTCGACGACATCGTGGTCGACAAGCTCAGGCTCGACGTGCCGCAGACCGACCTCGCCGAGTGGCGTCAGGTGGTCAGCGCCAAGGCGAACCCCGACGGCCAGGTGGACGTCGCCATGGTCGGCAAGTACGTGCAGATCCGCGACTCCTATCTGTCGCTGCACGAGGCGCTGATGCACGGCGGCCTGAAGTCCCGCACGCGCGTCAACATCCACTACATCGAATCCACCGATATCGAGCAGCACGGCACCCACGCGTTGAAGGGCATGGACGCCGTCCTGGTTCCGGGCGGCTTCGGCGAGCGGGGCATCGAGGGCAAGATCCAGGCCGTGCGCTACGCGCGCGAGCACGGGGTGCCGTATCTCGGCATCTGTCTCGGCATGCAGGTGGCGATCGTCGAGTTCGGCCGGCACGTGATCGGCCTCTCCGGCGCCAACAGCACGGAGTTCAACCGGGCGACGGCGCATCCGGTGATCGCGCTCATCAGCGAATGGCAGGACCAGTCCCGCGGCACCCAGACCCGGGACGAGGCATCCGCCAAGGGCGGCACGATGCGCCTCGGCGCCCAGGAAGTGCTCCTCGGGCCGGGCAGCCGCGCGCGCGAGGTCTTCGGCAGGGATTCCATCTTCGAGCGTCACCGCCACCGCTACGAATTCAACAACAACTTTCTCGACCGCTACCGGCAGGCGGGCATGCGCTTCTCCGGCTTCTCGCGCGATGGCCTGGTGGAGGTCATCGAGATCCCGAGCCATCCGTGGTTCGTGGCGACGCAGTTCCATCCGGAATTCACCTCGACGCCGCGCGACGGCCATCCGCTCTTCACCGGCTTCATCCGCGCCGCGCGCGCCCAGCGGGCTTCGCTCCTGCCGCAGGCCGCGGGCGCCTGAGCGCCATGAAGCTCGCCGGACAGGAGATCGGCATCGGCCGTCCGCTCTTTCTCATAGCGGGTCCCTGCGTCATCGAGAGCGCGCAGCTCACCCAGGAGGTCGCCGGGCGCCTGAAGGAGATCACGGGACGCCTGGGGATCCCGTTCGTGTTCAAGGCTTCCTTCGACAAGGCGAACCGCTCCTCGCGGGCCAGCTACCGCGGTCCGGGGATGGAGCAGGGGCTGCGGATCCTGGACGAGGTGAGGCGCAGCATCGGCGTGCCGGTGCTCACGGACGTGCACGAGGACACCCCGCTCGATGAGGTCGCCGCAGTCGTGGACGTCCTGCAGACGCCGGCCTTCCTCTGCCGCCAGACCAATTTCATCGTCGGCGTCGCCTCCCGGGGCAAGCCGGTCAACATCAAGAAGGGTCAGTTTCTCTCGCCCTGGGAGATGGGCAACGTCGTCGACAAGGCGCGCTCGACCGGCAACGATTCGATTCTCGTCTGCGAGCGCGGCTTCTCCTTCGGCTACAACAACCTCGTCTCCGACATGCGCTCGCTCTCGATCATGCGCTCGACCGGCTGCCCGGTGGTGTTCGACGCGACCCATTCCGTGCAGCTGCCGGGAGGCCTCGGCGCCGCCTCCGGCGGACAGCGCGAGTTCATTCCGGTGCTGGCCCGGGCCGCCGTGGCGGCGGGCGTCTCCGGTCTTTTCATGGAGACCCATCCCGATCCGGCGCGCGCTCTGTCGGACGGTCCAAACGCGTGGCCCCTCGACCGCATGGAGCCGCTGCTCACGACGTTGAAGGCTCTCGACGAGGCCGTGAAAGCACGGCCGCTCGAGGAGTCGCTGCTTTGCTCGGCCCATCCTGGGCCTCGCCCCTCCGGGGCCGACGCTGCGCGTCGTCATGATTCGCTCCCGGCGAATCATTCATCAGAAGGAAGAACCTCATGACCCGTATTGCAGACATCCGCGGCCGCGAGATCCTCGATTCCCGCGGCAACCCCACCATCGAGGCCGACGTGATTCTCGATTCCGGCGTGATGGGCCGCGCGGCGGTGCCCTCGGGCGCCTCCACGGGCACACGTGAGGCGGTGGAGCTGCGCGATGGCGACAAGAAGCGGTATCTCGGCAAGGGCGTGCTGAAAGCCGTGGAGCACGTCAATACGGTCCTGAAGTCCGCGGTTGTCGGCGCGGACGCGCGCGATCAGGCGGGGATCGATCAGAAGATGATCGAGCTCGACGGCACCGACAACAAGGGTCGGCTCGGCGCCAACGCGATTCTCGCGATATCGCTCGCCACCGCTCACGCCGCCGCACGCGATGCCGGGCTGCCGCTCTACCGCTACCTCGGGCAGAGCCTCACGGCCGGGCGGGAGCCCGTGATGCCCGTGCCGATGATGAACATCATCAACGGCGGCGCGCATGCCAACAACAGCCTCGATATTCAGGAGTTCATGATCCTTCCCGTCGGCGCGCCGAGCTTCCGCGAGGCTCTGCGCTACGGCGTCGAGGTCTTTCACCACCTGAAGAAGATCCTGGCCGACCGCGGCTTCTCGACCGCAGTGGGCGACGAGGGCGGATTCGCGCCGAGCCTCGGGTCCAACGAGGAGGCGCTCGGCGTCATCCTGCAGGCCATCGACAAGGCCGGCTACAAGCCCGGGCGCGACATCTGCCTCGGCCTGGATGCGGCGAGCTCGGAGTTCTTCCACGACGGCAGCTACGATCTGAAGGGCGAGAAGCGCCGCTTCTCGAGCGCGGAATTCACCCGCTATCTGGCCGACCTCGCCGGCCGCTATCCCATCATCAGCATCGAGGACGGCATGGCCGAAGGAGACTGGGACGGCTGGGCGCAGCTCACCCGCGCGCTCGGCGAGAAGCACCAGCTCGTCGGCGACGACATCTTCGTCACCAACACCCGGATCCTGAAGGAAGGCATCGAGAAGCACGTCGCCAACGCCATTCTCATCAAGCCCAATCAGATCGGCACGCTGACCGAGACGCTGGCGGCCATCCGGCTCGCCGACGATTCCCACTACGCGTCCGTGATCTCGCACCGCTCCGGCGAGACCGAGGACAGCACCATCGCCGACCTCGCCGTCGCCACCGCGGCCACGCAGATCAAGACCGGCTCGCTCTCGCGCTCCGACCGCATGGCGAAGTACAACCAGCTGCTGCGCATCGAGGCCGACCTCGGCAAGGTCCGCTACGCCGGCCGTGACGCGTTCCCGGTGAAGGTGTGAGCCGGAGCTGGTAGTCTGATGCGCTCATGAAGTGGCTTGCGGCTGCACTGGCTGTCGCGCTGATCCTCCTGCAGTACCGGATCTGGATCTCCGACGGCGGCCTGCGCGGCGTCGAGCGTCTCGAGCACGCCGTCGCCGCGCAGCAGAAGCTGAACGCCAGTCTCACCGAGCGCAACAGCCGCCTCGCGGCCGAGGTCGAGGATCTGAAATCGGGCACCGCCGCCATCGAGGAGCTCGCCCGCAGCGACCTCGGCATGATCGGTCCCGACGAGACCTTCTATCAGGTGGTCGAGCCCGCGCCCGCCGGCCGCAAGCCCGTCGCTCCCGAGGCTGCCGCCGCCAAATGAAGTACTGGCTGGTCATGCCTGCGGCGGGTGTTGGCCGGCGCTTCGGCGCCGACCGCCCGAAGCAATATGCCCCGCTCTGCGGCCGCACGGTCATCGAGTGGGCCCTGAATCCCTTCCTGACCGATCCGCGCTGCGCCGGTGCCGTGGTGGCTCTGGCCGAGGACGACCCGTATTGGACGTCCATCGCGCCGCCCGCCGTGCTCGCGGCGTCCGGCGGGCAGGAGCGAAGCCACTCCGTGCGCAGCGGCCTGGCGGCGCTGTCCGACCGCGCCAGCCGCGACGACTGGGTGCTGGTGCACGATGCCGCAAGACCCTGCCTGCCGCGCCGGGACCTCGATCGGCTGCTCGCCGATCTCGCCCGGCATCCGGTCGGCGGGCTGCTCGCCACTCCCGCCGCCGACACGCTCAAGCGCGCCGATCCCGCGCGCGAAGTCGAGCAGACCGTCGATCGCGCCGGGCTGTGGCGCGCCCTCACACCCCAGATGTTCCGCTACGGCCGTCTCTGCGAAGCGCTCGACCGCGCGCACGCCGCGGGCCGCGTCCCGACCGACGAGGCGCAGGCGATCGAGTGGCTCGGCGACCGCCCGGTGCTGGTCGAGGGAGCCGCCGCGAACCTCAAGATCACCGGCGCCGCCGATCTCGCCGTCGCGGCCGCGCTGCTGAAGGAGTCCCGCTCATGAGAATAGGCTCCGGCATCGACGTGCATGCGTTCGGCCCCGGCGATTTCGTCATGTTGGGCGGCGTGCGCGTGGCGCACACCCACGGCGTCCTCGCCCACTCCGACGGCGACGTCGTGCTGCACGCGATCACTGACGCGTTGCTCGGGGCGGCCGGGCTCGGCGACATCGGCCAGCATTTCAAGGACACCGATCCCCGCTGGAAGGGCGCGGACAGCAAGCGTTTCGTGCGTGCCGTGATGGACATGCTGCGCGCGCGCAACCTGCGGGTGGGCAACGCCGACGTGACGGTGCTCGCCGAGCGGCCGAAGCTCTCGCCCGTGCGCGATGACATCCGGCGTCAGGTCGCGGAGCTTCTGGAGGTCGGCATCGAGCAGGTCAACGTGAAGGCGACCACCACCGAGAAGCTCGGATTTCTCGGACGCGCCGAGGGCATCGCCGCGCAAGCCGTGGTACTGCTGATCGATGCGCGTTGACGCGGCGCTCGATCCGCCGCGGGCGCACGGCGCGCCGCTCGGTCCGGGAAGGCTGCGCGCGCAGCCCGAGGACTTCCTCGTGGAAGAGCAGCTCGGTTTCGCGGCGGCCGGCACGGGCCAGCACGTGCTGCTCAAGGTGCGCAAGCGCGACGCCAACACACAGTGGATCGCCCGCGAGCTGGCGCGCGCCTGCG
>DASZYK010000518.1:0-13484 GCA_035545455.1 Steroidobacteraceae bacterium | reverse complement strand
GGCAGCTCCACGTTGGCGGCGACGCTCAACTCGGGGATCAGGTTGAACGCCTGGAAGATGAAGCCGATCTTCTCATTGCGCAGGCGCGAGCGCCTGGCATCGCCGAGGCCGCGGACCTCCACTCCGTCCAGCCGATACTCGCCGCAGGTCGCCTCCTCGAGCAGACCGGCGATCGTCAGGAAGGTCGTCTTGCCGGAGCCGGAGCGGCCCGTCACCGCGACGAACTCGCCCTCGCGCACGTGCATCGAGAGATTGCGCAGCGCGTAGGTCTCGATGACCTCGGTCCGGTAGACCTTCGACAGATTCTTCATCTCGAGCATGTTGGGCCTCTGACTGCAATGGACGATTCGCAAGGCTGATTCGCGGGTGCGCCTCAGTTGGAGAGCCTGACGCGCTCGGCGTCGTGAAATGCCGCGGCGCCCGAAGTCACGATGCGGTCTCCGGCGGACACGCCGCCGAGGATCTGAACCTTCTGCAGGCTGATCGCGCCGATGCGCACAGGCTCGCGCACCGCCGTGTCGCCGTGAACCACGTACGCGAAGCCGCCGCCTTCCTGGTCGGCGAAATTGCCGCGGTCCACCATGAGCACATCGTGCAGCCGCGCGATGAAGATGCGCACGAAGATGCGCTGACTCTGGCGCAGGCCCCGCGGCTGCGAGCCGGCGAAGCGCAGGCGCGCGACCACGGAGCCGTCGACCACCTCGGGCGAGATCCCGCTGACGTAGCCGGGCCAGTGCCGGCCGTCGCCCTCCAGATCGGCTCTCATTCCCGTGGCCAGCTCGTGCGCTTCGCTCTCGGGAACCTGCACCTGCACCTCCAGGGCGTCGAGGTCTACGGCGGTGAGCAGCGGCGCTCCCTTAGCGACCTCCGCCTGATCGGGCACCGACACCTGACCCACCCGGCCGTCGACCGGCGAGCGGACGGTCAGGTCCTGCACCTGGCGTCTGACATCGGCGAGCCGCTCCTCCTCGCGGTCGAGAAGCGCCCTGCTGCTGCCGATGTCGAAGCGATTCTGCGGCGGCTGCAAGTCGTAGCGCATCTTCGCCTGCCGCAGGGCGAATTGCGCCTTCTCCAGAGCGTCCTCGGCCCGGTCCGCCTGCAGCTGCGGATAGGCGCCGAGCTTGTACGCGAGGCGACTGCGGTCGCGCTCCCGCCGGGCCGTGCTCACGTCGATCTGCGCCTGCTCGTAGGCGGTGCGAAGCTCGGTCAGCCGCCGCGCGGCTTGCAGCTTCGCACGTTGCCAGGCGATCCGCAGGCTTTCGGTGACCGCTTCCTCCTGCTCCAGGCTGGATGTCAGATCCGGGTCGTCGATGACCGCCAGAGCCTGCCCGCGGCGGATCGCATCGCCCGCGTGCACCTGCAGAGTGACGATCCCGGGAGCGCGTGCATACAGCGTCGGGCTGATTCTCGCCACGACTCTCCCGTCCGCCTCGACATCGCTCACGAAATCGCCCCGCTCCACCGAGGAGACGGTCAGCGCCGCGCGGCTGAAGGACCCGTGCGTAGCGGCGAATCTCAGGGCGAGCACGACGAGGAGGGACAGCGCGGCAGCGACTCCGAGCCCTGCTGCGATGAGCGGCCGGCGCCGTCGCCATGGGGACGACGGCTCCAGTATCCGGTCCTGCGCCGAGCCGTCGGACGCGATGGCGGCGACCAGTCGGGGCGCGCGGTGTTCGCTCATCGCGCGTGCCCCAGGAGCTCGCGGATCCCATCGACCTCGTTCCGGTCGGAATGCAGATCGAGGAGACGGCCGCCGCGCGCGCAGGGACTCGGTGCCGAAGCTCCAGCACTCAACGCCATCCACGAGCCTGTCGACCGCTGCGCGCTTGCCATGACAGAGACCAGGCAAGCGGCATGCCAATTCACCCGGCTCGACAAGCCTTTGTTTTGGCGGTATTTGTTGCGTACGGCCGTCACTGCGAGGTGTCCGCGGACAGTCCGCGAGCAATGCGGACAAGCCGGACACGGCGGCCATGACGCGCGAATGCGCGGCAACGCAGGACGCTTTCATCCAGGAAGGAGTAACGAGCCCCAACACCCGCGCGGGGCCCTCACAGCAGCTCGTGGATCTCCGCGGCCGCGGTCCCTGCCGTGATGGTCAGATAAGCTATCGTGACGGGCAGCTTGAAGCGCCTGGGTCCGGCGCTTCCGGGATTGACGAACAAGACACCGTCGCGCCGGACCACGCTCGGCCTGTGCGAATGCCCCGCGACCACGACCCGGTACCCGGCGGCGGCGGCGTCCATGCCAAGGTCCTTGAGGTCGTGCAGGATCTGCATCCTTACACCTCCAAGCTGCAGCACGAGCCGCGGCGGCAGCCTGCGCGCCCAGGCGCCCCGATCGTTGTTGCCGCGCACCGCATGTACGGGGGCCACCGCGCGCAACGCCTCGATCACCTCGGGACCGCCGATATCGCCGGCGTGAATGATCTCTTCCACGCCCGCCAGCGCATCCAGCGCTTCGGGGCGAAGCAGCCCGTGCGTATCCGAGATCAGGCCCACCCTCATCGAAGATATAATCCACTCGTCGGCCCGGGCGCAATGATACATGGAGTGCGGTATCGGACCGGCGGATGGATCGTGACATGCCTACGCGAGATTACCTGCTGTCACTTCCGGAGCGCGTCGTCCGCTCGGCGCTCGGGCTCGGCGCCGGACTGCTGCGCGAAGTCGGGGAAGTGGCGCTCCCACGCAGCCTGCGCCGAAGCCACCTGTATGCGAATCTCGTGGACGTCACGCTTCGCTATCTGATCGAGCGGGTGGGCGGCGCCGAGGGCGTCTACCCGGCCGACGAGCCTCAGTCCGGAGACTTCCTGGCGCGCCGCGGAGCCGGCCATGCCATCGAGCTGCTGGGCATCGCGGCGTTTCGCGTCTCGCCGGTCTGGGTGCTCGCCGCGCTGGCGGATCTCAGCGGGCTCGGGCGGCGGCTGATCCCGGAAATTGCCGCGGCGCTCGAGGCGGAGGGTCTCCTCGACAAGGGCTCTCGTTTCGAGAGCGTGGATCAGCTGCTGGACGGACTGGAGAAAACCTCGTCACGGCTGGCGGAGACCATCAACACGCCGCCGCTCGACGTCGCGAGCCTGCGTCAGGAATGGGCGGAGCTGCGCCGGCAGGCGGGCCGCATGCGACCGGCCGCGCTGCCGTCGCCTCGGGCGATCTCCGGCCGGTGGGAGGAGATCAAGGAGGAATCGGCGCACGAGGGCCGGTCTGTCTTCGAGACCTCATCGTTGCTGGCGGTCGCCACCCTCCGCTCATTGCCCGAAACGGCGCGCCGCGTGTCAGCATCCGTCCGTGTCGGAGCGAGACGTACGGGAAAGCTCCTGTCGGGCGCGATCCTGGACGACTATGGGCGAACCCTGAGCGAGCTTCGGGAGGTCGGCTATGCCACGTACGCGAGGAGGCAGCTGAGTCCTTACGTACGCGCCTGCGTCGAGCAGTTCTCGCCGCAGCGGCGGACGCTCACGCAGCGGGTGCTGGACAAGGCGCGTCGGCGGAAATAGCTGTTTCTGATCACCTCAACGCCGACCGCGATGAATACACGTGATCGACCAGACCCCATTCCATGGCCTCGGCCGCGGTCATGAAGTGGTCTCGGTCCAGCGTGCGCTCGACCTCCTCGTACGTGCGCCCGCAATGCTTCGCGTAGAGCTCGTTGATCCGGCGCTTGGTCTTCATGATGTCCTGCGCATGCCGCTCGATGTCGGATGCGACACCCTGGAAACCGCCCGAGGGCTGATGGACCAGAATGCTGGCATTGGGCAGGGCGATCCTCTGCCCCGGGGCGCCCGCCATCAGGAGGAATGAGCCCATCGAATAGGCGGTCCCCATGCATACGGTGGCGACGGGGCACTTGATCCATTGCATGGTGTCGTAGATCGCGAGTCCGCTCGTCACCGCGCCGCCCGGCGAGTTGATGTACATCGCGATCGGCTTCTCCGGGTTCTCCGCCTCGAGAAAGAGTAGCTGCGCATTCACCAGCACCGCCATCGCATCGTCGACCGGCCCGTTCACGAACACGATGCGGTCCCGCAGGAGGCGGGAGAAAATGTCGAACGCCCGCTCGCCGCGCGCCGACTGCTCCACGACCATGGGAACGAGATTGGCGCTCATCATGCGGCCCGTCGCAGCGTCGTCTGCCCGGAGAAGCAAAGAGCCGGGTGGCGGCGCCGCCGTGCGCCGGCAATCGGCCTGACGCGGGCAACCGTGATGCCGGGCGCCGCCGAGACGATCCTGAATTCGCCGTGCGTGAGCCGAAGATGCGTGCCGCCGGCCGGACCCGGAGCGAGCTCGAACGTCACTGTTGAATACACCTCCGGGTTGCGTGAGTCGGCGTCCCCGCTCTCACGGTCCCGCCAACGATAGCGCAGCAGCCGGTGCGGCTCGGCGCTGATCACTTCGTAGTCGACGCAGGTCCGGCTGGGGCCGCGGTCCCCTCCATCCAGACCCCGCGCGCGCCGCAGTGCGGGTCGCGGCCGATCCGGCTCCTGCGGGTCGCCAGCCGAGTCAGAATGGTCCGCGCCCAACCACGCCTCGAGCAGCCGAGGCTCCGTCAAGGCGCGCCAGACCTTCTCCGGCGGCTCGTCGAAATCGCACTCAAAGATCAAGGAGTCCGAGGAATGCGGCGTCGCCTTCACGGTTCAATCTCCTTCAAGACTCGTTTGAGCCTGGCCAGGCGCTCCGGCCAGAACTGCCGGTAACGCTGCACCCAAGCCGTCAGCGGCTCGAGGCCCGCCGGGTCGCAGCGGTAGAGCGACTTGCGCCCTTCCCGCCGCTCGCTGACGAGCCCCGCACGGCGCAGGGTCGCGAGGTGCTGGGAAATCGCCGGCTGCGAGACCGGAAAGCCGGCCGTGATCTCCGCCACGCTCATCTCTCGCCGGCAGAGCCGCTCGAATACCGCGCGGCGCGTCGGGTCCGCCAGCGCCTGAAACACCCGGGATTCGACCATGGCCTAATCATAAGTATACACTTATATGAATACAAGCCTGGCGTTGTCCGCGCCTCCACCTCGGGGGAGAATCGGGTCATGAGCGCAACGGACAATGCCGCGCGGGACCCCGTCTCGCACGTATCGGATACCGCATTGTGGGTCGCGGTGCACCGCGCCATGGAATCGAAGAGGAAGGACGCGCTCTTCCGCGACCCGTATGCCGATCGGCTCGCCGGCGATCGCGGCCGGCGGATCTCGAGGCAGCTCGATCGGGGGACCAGCAGCGCATGGTCGATCATCACCCGGACGGCGGTCCTCGACGACATGATCATGGAGGCGGTCAGGGAAGGCGCCGACACGGTCCTCAACCTGGCCGCGGGCCTGGATACCCGCCCCTATCGGCTTCCGGTGCCTGCCGGCACGCGTTGGATCGAGGTCGATTTTCCGCAGATGATCGCCTACAAGGAAGGCAGGCTCGCGGACGCCCGGCCGCAGTGCGCGCTGGAGCGCGTGGCACTCGACCTCAGCGACCGCCCCGCTCGCCAACGCCTCTTCTCGCGCGTGAATGGGCAGGCTCGGCAGGTCCTCGTCATCACGGAAGGGTTGCTCATCTACCTCGATCCGCAAGACGTCCCCGCCCTGGCCGAGGATCTGCGTGCGATGCCGCACTTCCACGAATGGATCGCAGACGTGCTCACCCCGGAGCTGCTCGAGTGGCTCCTCGAGAGGCACTTCCGGCATTTCGCGGCGGGGAGCGTGCAGATGCGCTTCGCCCCGCCCGGAGGCCCCGCCTACTTCGAGCGCTTCGGGTGGCGGGCCCGGAAAGTCCGCAAGCTGACGGCGGAGAGCCGCCGCCTGCGACGAGAGATGCCCCGGGCGTGGCTCTACCGGCTCCTCAGCGCACTCTCGCCGAGAGAAGTTCGCGAGCGGTACGGCAGGTTCGAATCGTACCTCCTCGCTCTCGAGCGTCTCTGACGGGCCTGCCCCGGAAAGCGGCCGTGGCGGCCTCGAAGAGGCCGCACGGAGCTGCGCAAGTGTTACCCAGGTCACGAAAGAGCACCGGCCCGCGTGCTATAGGTCCAACACTCAAGAGCTGTCCCGCCAGGCCGATATGGAGGCGGGATCAGCGTCCTCGCTCGAGGCAGAGAGATGTGGGCTGGAGTACTGGGGTCGAGCATCATTGCGGCTGCGGTTGCCGCGGCCGCCGGCTGGATGCTCGGATCGCGCCGCCGCGGCGCTCGGCAGGGGGAGGCATTGGGCACCTCCTCGCTGGTCACCGAGACCGAGCGGCAGATGCTCGAGCTCATCGCCAAGGGCGCCTCTCTCTCCGAGGTGCTCGACACTCTGACCAGGGCCATCGAGCGGATCTCACCGGAGTCGCTCTGCACCATCCTGCTCCTCGATGAGGAGCAGCGGAATCGGCTGCTCGTCGCCTCCGGCCCGAGTCTTCCGCAAGCGTATCTGCAGGCCTCCAACGGGCTCGAGATCGGCCCCAACGTGGGGGCGTGCGGCACGGCGGCGTTCCGCAACGAGACCGTCGTCATCGAGGACATCGCCACCGACCCGCGCTTCGCGGCCGCACGCGACTTCGTGCTCGGCCACGGGCTGCGCTCCTGCTGGAGTCAGCCGATCCGCGACTCCAAGGGTGCCGTGCTCGGGACCTTCGCCACCTACCGCCGGGTCGTTTCCAGCCCGCGGCCGGAGGAGCTCGGACTCGCGCGCGTCGCCGGCCAGCTCGCCGGCAACGCCATCGAGCGCATCCGCGCCGAAAAGCAGCTGCGCGACGCGCTCAGGCGGCTCAATCTCGCCGAGACGGTCGCCCGCTTCGGAATCTGGGAGGCCGACTTTCACAAGGACGTCATCGTCGTTTCGGAAGGTCTGGCGGCGCTCCTCGAGCGGCCGCGCTCGAAATTCCAGCTCACGCGCGCGGAGTTCGAAGCGATGGTGCATCCGGAGGACCGCAACCTCCTCTGGTCCAACGCGCACGCACGCAACCCGACCATGGGGGCCGTGCAGGAGGAATTCCGCCTCGTCCTGCCGAGCGGCGCCGTGCGCTGGATGCGCAGCCAATGGGGCTTCGAGCAAGGCAACGACGCACCTGCACGGGCGACCGGCGCGATGATCGACATCACGGCCGAGAAGCGCATGCTCGTCGAGGCGGAGGAGGAGCGCGCCGCCGCCGAGGCGTCGGCGCGCATCGCCCGCGAGGCGGAGCGGCTCGAGCAGGACCGCAAGAAGATCCTCGAGCTGGTCGCCAACGATCAGCCGCTCGAGCACGTCGCCGCGAGCATGGCGGAGGCGATGGCGAGCCATCTGCCGCGGTCGCTGTGCGCCATACGGATCGAGATGCCCGGCGATCAGCGGATCGCACTCTATCCCGGCTTCCCCCGCTCGCTCACGGAGGCACTCGATCGGATCGAGATCTCATCGATCAACGAGACGCTTTCGTGCGCACCGATCGAGCACCTGGCGGATGCGGCGGACTGGAGACGCTATGTGCAGAACGCGGGCACGCTGGTCGCGCACCGTCTGTACCGTGCCGTCCCGGTCATGCGCGATTCGCGGCGGACCGGCATCATTCTCTCCTTCACCCGCCAGGACAGCTCGGACGCGCACTCGCAGCAGCGGCTGCTCGAGTCCTGGGCGCGATTCGCGAGCCTCGCGGTCGAGCGGCGCGGCCTGTACAAGCAGCTCTCCTTCAGGGCGCAGTACGATGCGCTGACCAACCTGCTGAACCGCGCTTCGCTCTACGAGCGGCTGGCGCAGATGGCCGGCGGCGCGGGCGCTCTCGCGCTGATCTACCTCGATCTCGATTCGTTCAAGGAGATCAACGACACGCTCGGCCATGCGGCCGGCGATGAGGTCCTGCAGCACGTCGCCAGGCAGATCTCCTCCGTCGTGCGCAGGACGGACACGGTCGCGCGAATCGGCGGCGACGAATTCGTCATCGTGCTCTCGAGCATCACCGAGCGCGCAGAGGCCGAGCGGCTGGCGCAAGCCGTCGCCACTGCGATCTCGGCGCCGGTGCAAGTGGGCGGTCGGCCGGTGTCGGTCGCAGCGAGCTTCGGCATCAGCCTCTACCCGCTCGATGGCGAGAATCCCGACGCCTTGCTCAGGGTGGCCGACGAATGCATGTACAGGATGAAGCTCGCGCACCACGACGCCGCGACGCCCCGCATGCCGAAAGCGGGATAGCAACGCCTCACCGCCTTTCGTCAGTGAAAATCGCGCGACCGTGTGATGAGCTCTCCAAGCAGCGGTGAGCGGTCGATCAGCCGTCGGGCCACGACGTGCGTGACACCTTCCTGCCGCTGCAGCTCACCCTGCACCTCGAGCAATCGCGATTCCAGCAGAGCGCGGCGATACTCGTCCCCTATCCGCTCCCACACGATGACGTTGACCTGTCCCGTCTCGTCCTCGAGCGTGAGGAAGGTCACTCCGCTTGCGGTGCCGGGGCGCTGACGCATCAGAACGATACCCGCCGTACGTACGGGCTTACCGTGCGCAATGCCGTCCAGATCGCAAGCCCTGAGCAGACGCCTGGATTGCAGCGAATCCCGCAATAGCGCCAGCGGATGCCGTCCCAAGGTGAGGCCCACGGAGGCGTAGTCGGCCACCAGACGTTCCCCTTCCGTTGGAGTCCTCAGCAGCGGAACAGGCTCGCGCGCCGCATCCTGAGGCGCATCGATCATGGCCGACTCGAGCGGCAGCGGCCGCTCGGTCCCGGCCACTTCCCAGAAGGCCAGATGCCGGTTGCCGCTCAGCGGCGTGAACGCGCCCGCCGCCGCCAGCGCCTCCAGATCGCCTCGATCCAGCGCCGCGCGAGCGGCGAGATCCTGCACGCTCGCAAACGGTTGCCGCCGCCGGGCGGCGATGAGTCTGTCCGCGCCATTGCGCGACAGCGACTTCACCAGACGCAATCCCAGCCGCAATGCCGGCTGACCATCCTCCCTGCGCTCCAGGGCGCAGTCCCAATCGCTCGCGCAGACATCGACCGGCCGCACCTCCACTCCATGCGAGCGCGCATCCCGCACGAGCTGCGCCGGCGCGTAGAAGCCCATCGGTTGACTATTGAGCAGTGCGGCCGTGAACGCCGCGGGCTCGTGACACTTGAGCCACGCGGAGTCGTATGCCAGCAGAGCGAAGCTTGCGGAATGTGAGTTATGGACCACGAAATTGTTCGCCAGGAAATTGTGATTTCCTTCAATTTGCAGATCGTAGGTCTCCTGTATCCCAACCGCCTCGATTTCGACGACTCTGTCCCAGCAAATCTCCGAGCCCACCAGTTGCAGCGGCTCAGCCAGCGGGTGTACCGTGGCCACCTGATCTTCGACCCTCAATCTACCGAGCTGACACCACCCCCTCCTGGTCATGAAGGGATGCTCCGCTGTCGCCATGATCGAGTGACCGAGCGCGGTCTGTAAACGCCATACCTGCTTTTTACCGCTCGCCTTCACCGCCACGACCGGACGCTTGCGCAGGCGTAACTCCTCATCGCATGCCAGTGTCGTCTTGATCCGAGCCTTTCCGGAGATGATTTCGTCAATGGTCAGCCATCGTCCCGTATCCGCGTCCACCACACGGGTCTCACCCACGACACACTCCGGGAACCCGTACTCGCCGAACCCCAGCATCTGCTGATAGATCCGCTCCGCGAATTCCGCCGCGTAGCCGCGCGCTCTCATGCCTCCGATCAGCTTCCCGCGGAAGTGCTCTATTCCCCCGCTGCGCTTCCATGCGCCCATCGCGCGGCGCAGCGCATCCGCCTCTCCGGGCGTGAAGCCCGCGGCCGCGATGGCGAGCTGCATCACCTGCTCCTGGAAGATCGGCACGCCGAGCGTGCGTTTCAACACCTCCTCGACCTCGGGACCGGGATAGCTGACCGGCTCGCCGGACTTGCGGCGCTTGAGGTACGGATGCACCATGTCGCCCTGAATGGGTCCCGGACGTACGATGGCCACCTCGATGACGAGGTCGTAGTAGCAGCGCGGCTGCAGGCGCGGCAGCATCGCCATCTGCGCGCGCGACTCGATCTGGAAGACTCCGATGGTGTCGGCACGGGAGATCATCTCGTAGACCTCCGGCGCCTCCGCCGGCAGGCCTCCGAGGGCGTGCCGCGTGCCGCGGAAGTCGTTGACGAGATCGAATGACTTGCGCAGCGCGGTCAGCATCCCGAGGGCCAGCAGGTCGACCTTCAGCAGTCCCAGGTCGTTGAGGTCGTCCTTGTCCCACTGCACCACGGTGCGCCCCTCCATGGTCGCATTCTCGATGGGCACGAGCTCCTCGAGCACCCCCTCCGAGATCACGAATCCGCCGACATGCTGGGAAAGGTGCCGCGGGAACCCCGGGAAGGCGACCAGCTCCTGCGCGAGGGGCAGCAGCCTTGCGAGGACTGAGCCGTCGGGATCGAAGCCGGCCTCGCGCAGCCGCTCGCGCATCACCTCGCCCCCGTCCCACCACTGCATGACCTTGGTGAGCCGCGCGCACGCATCGGCGTCGAGGCCGAAGATCCTGCCGAGATCGCGCAGCGCGCTTCTCGGCCGGTACATGATCACGGTCGCGGCGATCGCCGCCCGGTCCCGGCCGTACTTGTCGTAGACATACTGGATGACCTCCTCCCGCCGCTCGTGCTCGAAGTCGATGTCGATGTCGGGCGGCTCGTTGCGCTCTCGCGAGATGAATCGCTCGAAGAGGAGCGAGGCGCCGCGCAGCGGATCGACGGAGGTCACCCCCAGGCAGTAGCAGACGCGGGAATTGGCGGCGGAGCCCCTGCCCTGACACAGGATTCTCCTGCTGCGCGCATAGGCGACGATGTCGTGAACGGTCAGGAAGTAAGGCTCGTAGCGCAGCTCCGCGATGAGAGCGAGCTCGTGCTCGAGAGCGTCGCGCTCGCGCTTGGGGACCCCTTGCGGCCAGCGCCAGTGCGCACCGGCCTCCGTCAACTTGCGCAGATGGCTTGCCGGCGTCTCGCCCGGAGGCACGAGCTCGTGCGGGTACTCGTATCGCAGCTCCTCCAGAGAGAAAGTGCACCGCCGGGCGATGGCCACCGTTTCCTCCAGCAGCTCGCGCGGATAGAGCTTCGCGAGCCGCTCGCGCTCGCGCAGGTAGCGCTCACCGTTGGAGTAGAGCTTCCTGCCGGCCTCTGCGATCGGCACGTTGTGCCGGATCGCGGTGACTGCGTCCTGGAGCCTGCGGCGCGCGCGCACGTGCATATGGACATCGCCGCTCGCCACCAGCGGCACGCCGACTTCGCGGCCGATCCGCCGCAGCGTCTCGAGCCGCTCGCGATCCCTCCCTTCGCGAAGCAGCTCGGCGGCGATCCACAGTCGGCCGCCGAAGCGCTCCTCGAGCCAGCGCGCCTCTTCGGAGGATGGGCGTTCAGGCAGCCAGAGAATGAGGCAGTGCTCGAGTCCGTTCTCTTCGAGGTCCGCGCGGGTCAGGAAATATCCCCCCTTCCCGGCGGCGCGCCGGCCGCGGGTGATGAGCCGGCAGAGACGGCCATAGCCCCGCCGGTCGGTGGCGAGCGCCACGAGCTTCAACCCGCAGTCGAGGCGCAGCTCCGAGCCGATGATGAGCTTCAGCTGCTGGCCCTTGGCCGCCACGTGAGCGCGAACGGCACCGGCTACGGAGCATTCGTCCGTAACGGCGAGCGCCTCGTAACCCAGCTCGACCGCCTGCCCCACCAGCTCGTGCGGATGCGACGCCCCGCGCAGGAACGTGAAGTTGGTCAGGCAGTGAAGCTCGGCGTAGGAGACCTGATTCCTCAACCGAACACTCCATGGAGGAACCATCTGTGCGGCGCCGCGCGCTCGCGAAACACCCACAGGCGCGCACCACGGACATCGAGCGCGGTGTAGTAGTCGCGCGCGATCTCCGCTCCATCCCACCAGCCGGCCTCGATCCGCTCTGCCTCGCCGAGCAACCGCAACGGTCCCCGCCGCCGCGGCAGCCCGTCACGCTCGCTGAGTTGCCGTGGAACGGGCAGCAGCCACAGCGGACGGCGGTCAAAGAGCGCCGCATTGTCATTTTCAGAGCGGCCTGCAGATCGGACAGGGTCGATTCGCAAGCCGCTCTGAATCCTCGGCGTAGCAATCGCTGGCTCCCTCGCCTTCCATGCCGCCTCCGGCCGGTGATCCTCGACGATCCCAAGGCCATGCACCGCCTCCGCCCCGAGCCGCGTCCGCAGCCGCTCGAGAAGCTCCGGCGCCTGCGGGGCGGCGCCACCGCCGTGCTCTCCAGGCTGCCAGAGCCTTCCCGAAGCCAGCACGCGCGGCACCAGCGGCCCCGAGCGCAGCTCGCAGGCGCGCACCGGCTCCGGCAGGACGAGCGCGCTCAGGCGCTCCCCGAGCAACGCGGCGAGTTGCGTCGGATCGGCGAGCGGCGCGGCGAGCCGCAGCACGCAGCGGGTCGGCGGAACGGCCCGATGCCGCAGGCGGCATTCGAGCGTCAACACCCCGCACTGACGCGCCTCCAGGAATCGACCGAGCTCCTCGAGCAACGGCTCGAGCACCGCGAGGAGAGCCGCATGGCTTTCCAACTCGTAGATCAGCTCGCGGCGGCGGCGAAAGCGCGCACGCTCCTCGAAGCGATCCTTGAGATCGCTCGCCCGCCCGGTCAGCCGATCGAGCGTTTGAAGCTGCGCGGTGCCGAAGCGCCGCGCGAAGCCGGCTCGCGGCAGGCGCAGCGCCTCACCGATGGTCCGTACGCCGATGCGCGCGAGGCGATCCAACGTATCCTGCGGCCACCGCAGCGTCGCGAGCGGCAAAGGTGAGAGCTTCCCGACGAGCTGCGCCGGATCCGTGACGGTCAGCAGCGAGGCAGGAACGCCCAGCTTCCGCCGGGCGCGCGCCAGAGCCAACGCGGCAAGGGGCGTCGGCGCCAACGCCAGCGTGCACGGCATCCGCAGATGCGAGCACTCGGCCGCCATTTCCCGACTCAGTCCCTCCACGCCGCCGAAAAGATGCAGGCTTCCCTTCACCTCGAGCAGCAGGCCATCGGGAGGGTCGAGACTGACCCGTGGAGTGAGCCGCTGAGCCCGGACGCCCAGACGCTCGAGATCCTGTCGGAGAGGTTGGGAAGGCGGCGCTCCCAGGTGCACCGCCAGCCACAGCTGCGCAGGAGCCGCCGCCGGCGTATCGGCACGGCTGATGACCGGGCGGAGTGGCTCTCCGGACCGCGGCGACGGCGCCTGCCGCGGCGCCGGTACGGATGCGCTCTCCTGAAAGGGGAGCTCGAGGGCTCTGCGGTGTCGCATGGCGCCTCACCTCCAGCGAAGCTCGATCGTGCCCCGCGCGCCGCCCCGGCTCTTCAGCAATGTGACCCGCGCTCCCCGGGCGAGAGGCTCCACGGCGACCCGCAAAGCCGCCGGCGAAGAGTCCCGCGCCGCCTCCCGCGGCCGGAACAACACCCC
This sequence comes from Steroidobacteraceae bacterium, assembly GCA_035545455.1. Lineage (GTDB taxonomy): Bacteria > Pseudomonadota > Gammaproteobacteria > Steroidobacterales > Steroidobacteraceae > 13-2-20CM-66-19. The sequence continues at coordinate 148 of DASZYK010000518.1, read as the reverse complement.
GAGCGTGGCGCCCCGCTCCGCCGCCAGATGCAGCCGGCGGATCTGCCGCGGCAGCGCAGTGCGCAGCCAGGCCAGCGCGATATCGCATGCACCGGAACGCAGCATCTGCTCGAAGGCCCAGAGCGCGGGCTTCCGTCCCGCATCCTTC
>DASZYK010000517.1:0-3961 GCA_035545455.1 Steroidobacteraceae bacterium | reverse complement strand
GGTACTTCGACGAGGAGTGGCTGCGGCCCGGCGAGCGGCTCTCGGCGGATCCCGGCATGCACCGGTTCGTGTGGAACCTGCGCTACGAGCGTCCGCAGGCGATCTCGTACGACTACAGCATCGCGGCGGTGTTCGGTGAGGATACACCGACGGCCGTGGAGGGCCCGTTCGTGCTGCCCGGCATCTACAGCATCGTGCTGACGGCCGACGGCCAGCGCTACCGCGCGCCGCTCGTCGTGCAGCTCGATCCGCGGGTCCACACGAGCAGCGCCGACCTGCGGGCGCTCCTCACCTACAGCCAGTCGCTCTGCGCGGCGCTCGAGCGTGCCAGAGCGGCCTACGAGGGCGAGAGCTCCGCGCACGCCGCGTTGGACTCGCTCGCCCGCCGGCTGGCCGCGCAGCACGGCGATCGTGCGCTGCTGCGCAGAGTAGAAAAGCTGCGCGACGCCACCGCGGAGCACGGTGACGACGGGGACCTGGGCGCGATCAGCGGGCGTATCGGCGCACTCGAAGCGGACGCCGAATCAGCCGACAGCGCGCCTACGTCCGCGGACGAGGACGTGCTCCAGAAGGAGTCCCGGGCTTTGGATCGGGCGGTGCGCGCGTGGCACGACAGCCAGTCGGCCATCCGCAAGCTGAATCCCGCGCTGCGCCACGCCGGCCTGCCGGCGATCGGCGTGTCGGGCTGATCCTGAGCGCAATCGCGGGGCCGCGCGGTCGTCCTGCCGCGGGTCCCGCGGCCCGAGGGAGGCCCGCTTCCGGTGCGCCTTCCCCGACCGGCATCGGCGCGGCATCGGCGCGATCAGTAGGCGAAATACGGACCCGTGCCCCAGGCGGTGTTGGAGCCGGCGAACGCGATGTAAACGCTCCTGCCGAGGAAGAAGGGGAACCCGAAATCGAACGCGCACTCGAAGTGGTTCTGGGCCGCGACGCTCATGCTCGTGCAGTTGGTGGATTGTGCGCCGCTGCTCGCGCCCAGGTTGTCGAACACGGTTCCGGTCGATGACTGGAACAGGGTGTAGGCGTTGTCGACGAAGAAGCCGACCGTCGACTGCGTGCCGTTCTGGCCCGTGTTGGTTGCGCTCAGGCTGAGCTCGCTCGGCGGGCAGTACCACGAGTCCGGGTTGCTGCTGTTATATCCGGGGTAGCCGCTGCAGCCCTGGCTCGAGGGGATGTTGTCGTCGGAGAAGTAATAGGCGTTCGAGCCGGTGTCGAAGTACGAGAAGGGCAGGAACTGCGGTGTTCCGCCCTGTGTGGTGTAGGTCGTCGTGACATCGCCGTACGAGCTGCTCGCGGTGAGCACGGTCTGCGCGCCCATGGAGTTGTTGCTCTGCGTGCCGATGCCGAAGACCAGCGTTCCGGTGGCGGTCATCGCGCCGTTCGAGACGGATGGCAGCTCCACGATCACGCCGTTGTTGTCCGTCTGGAAGAAGGCGACCGGATCGGTGACCTGCGCCTGCTCGCTCACCATGGCGCCGACGCAGCTGCTCGGCGAGGTGCCGTTGGCCGGGCAGAGATAATACCAGCCGTTGTTGGCAACGGTCGCGCAGCCGCTGCCGCAGTCATCGGCGAACGGGCCCACGCCGAGAATGGCGTTGGCGCCGAACTTGGCAACCGTGTCCTCCTCGGTGCCGGTGCTGGAGCAGGCCGTGGGAATCTCGCCCTCGAAGGCCGGATCCCCCATCACCTGGATCGGAACGTTGCTCGCCGACTCGCCGGCGATCTGCACGTCCGCGAGCTTCACCGGTCCCCAGCTGAACCCGTCGGCGAACTGCGTGCACTCGACGATCGGCACGCTGCCGGCGCCCGTCTCCTGCGGCAGGGCCGAGGCCAGCGATGTGGCGAGCACCGAGGAGATGATGCGCAGCCCGTACGAGCCGGTATCGACCTCCACATGATCGATCTGCTGGCAGTTGGTGGTGCTTCCCGGCGCGCAGACGGTCAGCGTGATGAAGGGCGTGTCCACGTCATAGGCCGTGGCCGGAACCGGTCCGCTGTCGACATTGATCGTGACGGCATTGGATGCCTGCCCGCCGCCGCCGCCGCCACCACCACCACCACTCGATTGCGAGGTGGCGACACTGCCGGAACTGCCGCCGCAGCCGGCCAGGATGAGGAGAACCTGAGCCAGGCCTACGAGTACGAGCTTGCGCACCTTTCCCTCGCTGCGGTCAATGGAGATTGGAGGTGGAGAGATTCTGGGGGAGCAGGGAAGGCACGTAGGCGAGCCCGAAGTACTGCCTCATGTGCCCGCCGGCATGGAGGACGAGCGAGGGCGCGCGGATCTGGACATGATGGTGGCCCGAGCGCTCGTGCCCGGCGCGCTGAGCCTTCACCGCGGCCTTGAACTGCGTGAAATAGGTGCCGAGAGCCTGCTGCAGATCGGGCATCGCGGGGCCGCTCCAGCTCACCGCGAAGACCACCCCGGAGGGGGAGACGTATTCGCGGACGACGGTTCCGGTCGCGGCGGTGATCTCCTTCACGGTGAAGCCGGGCTCCGACCTCGTGCGAAGCTGTCCCTTCATCCTCACCTGGTCGGCCTGCACGGATGCCACCGTGTCCCCGAGCGCCGCCCTGGCGGGGGTCATGGCCCCGCAGCCGAGCAGGATCGCGCCGAGCGCGAGGGCGGGGGCCAGGCCCGAACCGAATGGTTTCATCTAAACGACCTCGAACCTTGCGGTGACGCTCCCGGCGCACGCCCGTTCAGCGCTCCGGTCCATCTCAGGTTGACGCGGGCGCAGCAATTGCCGGGCCTCGGACGCTAGCATGAGCAACCGCGCGCCGCGAATGTCGTAAATCACAGACCGGTGCGGCGCTTACGGGGAGTATGAGGGCGGCTGCCGGCGCCGGCAGCATGGACAGCGGCCGGGGCGTCCTATAGCATTCGCCCCCCCAAAGTCGGAGCGGTAGTTCAGCTGGTTAGAATACCGGCCTGTCACGCCGGGGGTCGCGGGTTCGAGTCCCGTCCGCTCCGCCATTCTTCCCCAGACCGCTCGTCCGGGTCTCGAGCCCCACACACCCGCCATCCAATCCCCGATCGGCTGTCCGCGGCGCGGATTTGCTAAGATTCGCGATTGGCCGGCGCGGGCGTCGGGCGCCCGTGCGCCAGTCGCGCATTCCGGGGAACAGGCCCTAATCTGGCTCGATCATGCTGCAGAAAATCACCGACACCATCGAGACGCACAAGTGGCTGTGGTACAGCATCCTGGGTGCGCTCGCGCTCGTCTTCGCCGCCTGGGGCGCGTACGGCATCGTCAACCTGAACTTCAGCACCTCGAGCTACGCGGCCAAGGCCGGGGGCCAGACGATCTCGCTGGAGGCGGCGCGCAACGCGTGGATGCGCCAGCAGGGTCAGCTGCAGCAGCAGTACGGCGGCAACATTCCGCCGGCGGTGCAGAAGAGCGTGCAGGACCAGGTGCTCGAGAGCCTGATCAGCGACGCGCTCGTTTCGGAGCACACGCAGAAGCTCGGCTACCGCGTGAGCGAGGGCGAGCTCATCCAGGCCATCCGCAGCTTCCCCGCGTTTCAGGTGAGCGGCCAGTACTCGCCCGAGGTCGCCAAGGAGCTGCTGGCCCAGAACGGCCTGTCGCTCGGTGCCTTCGAGGACGAGATGCGCAGCGATCTCAGGCGGCAGCAGCTTCTCGCGGGCATCGTCTCCTCGCAGTTCGTGACGCCTGCGGAAGCCGCGCGCGCGCAGGCTCTGCGTGACGAGGAGCGCGAGATCCAGTACGCGATCCTTCCGGCCGACCACTACAAGAGCGATGCCCCGATCGGGGATGCGGCGATCCAGGCCTATTACAAGGCTCATCAGGCCGATTTCCGGGTGCCGGAGTCGGTGGACCTGCGCTACGCACAGCTGACGCTTGCCCAGGTGGCGAGCACGGAGACGGTGTCCGATGCCGACATCCAGAAGGCGTACGACAAGGAGAAGAGCCGCTTCGTCCTGCCCGAGCGGCGCGAG
>DASZYK010000516.1:0-5361 GCA_035545455.1 Steroidobacteraceae bacterium | reverse complement strand
AGCAGCAGCACGTCCTTGCCGAGAGGGGTCGTCAGCTCGAAGAGGCGGGATTTCTGGGTGGCCGTCGGCATCGGTGTCTCGCGCTCACTCGAACCGGTAGGCGAAGTCGCCGTTCGCCACCGACACCCCGATCCTGCGGGTCGGCACGCCCGAGGAGATGCGGCCGAGGAGCTCGCGGCTGATCGAGGGCAGCAGCGTGTTGGTCACGATGGCGTCGATCATCCGCCCGCCGCTTTCCGGCTCGGTGCACCGCGCCGCCACCAGCTTCACGACATCGTCGCCGTACTCGAGCGCCGCCGCGTGCTGGCTCGCCATGCGGGCGACGACGCGGTCGAGCTGCAGCCTGATGATCCGTCCCAGCACCGAGTCGCTCAGCGGGTAGTAGGGTATGGTCACGATGCGTCCGAGCAGTGCCGGCGGGAACGTCTTCAGGAGCGGCGTGCGCAACGCCTTGGCGATGCCCTCCGGCTCCGGCAGGAGCTCCGGATCCTTGCAGAGATTCATGATGAGGTCGGTGCCGGCGTTGGTCGTCAGGATGATGAGGGTGTTCTTGAAATCGATGAGGCGCCCCTCGCCGTCCTCCATCATTCCCTTGTCGAACACCTGGAAGAAGATCTCGTGGACGTCGGAATGCGCCTTCTCCACCTCATCGAGCAGCACGACGCTGTAGGGCCGCCGGCGGACCGCCTCCGTGAGAATGCCGCCCTCGCCGTAGCCGACGTATCCGGGCGGCGCGCCCTTCAAGGTCGAGACGGTGTGCGCCTCCTGGAACTCGCTCATGTTGATGGTGATGAGATTCTGCTCGCCACCGTACATGGCCTCGGCGAGCGCGAGCGCGGTTTCCGTCTTGCCGACGCCCGAAGGGCCTGCGAGCATGAAGACGCCGATCGGCTTGTTGGGATTCTCGAGGCCCGCGCGCGCCGTCTGCACACGCCGCGTGATCATCTCCAGTGCGTGATCCTGTCCGATCACGCGCCGGGCGAGCGTGGCGGCGAGGTTGAGCACGGTAGCGACCTCGTCCTTGACCATCCGGCCGACCGGAATGCCGGTCCAGTCGGCGACGACGGACGCCACGGCCTGCGCATCCACGCTCGGCAGCACCAGGGGACGCTCGCCCTGGACCCGGGCGAGCTCCGTCTGCAGCTCCTGCAGCCGGGCACGAGCCTCCTGCTGCTCGGACTCCGACAGCGCCGCGGCAGCCGGTTCCGCGGCACCCTCGGATGGCGGCGGGGCGTCGGCCCGGCCGGTGGCCTCGCGCAGCCTGCTGCGCAGCGCCAGGATCTCATCGACCAGCGCCTTCTCCTTTGCCCACGCGGCGCGCAGCTCCTCGAGCCGCGCGCCCTCGCCCTTCAGCGCCTCCTCCACGTTGCGCGCCCGGTCCGCGACATCGACGCCGATCGCGCCTTCGCGCCGGATGATCCCGCGCTCGGTCTCGAGCGCCTCGATGCGGCGCTGGCTGTCCTCCACCTCCGCGGGAGTCGCGTGATGGCTCACCGCGACACGGGCGCAGGAGGTGTCGAGCAGGCTCACCGCCTTGTCGGGCAGCTGCCGGTCGGGAATGTAGCGATGAGAGAGCTTGACTGCCGACTCGAGGGCGCTGTCGAGAACCTGGACGCGGTGATGCTTCTCCATCGCCGATACGATGCCGCGCATCATGCGTATGGCGCGCTCCTCGTCCGGCTCCTCGACCTTCACCGTCTGGAAGCGCCGCGTCAGCGCGGGATCCTTTTCGATGTACTTCTTGTACTCGGCCCAGGTCGTCGCGCCGATGGTGCGCAGCGTGCCGCGGGCGAGAGCCGGCTTGAGAAGGTTTGCCGCGTCGCCCGTGCCCGCGGCGCCGCCCGCGCCGACGAGCGTGTGCACCTCGTCGATGAAGAGGACGATCGGCTTCGGCGAGGCATGCACCTCGTCGATCACCTGCCGCAGGCGCTGCTCGAACTCCCCTTTCATGCTGGCGCCTGCCTGCAGCAGCCCCACGTCGAGCGTCAGAAGCGAGACGTCCTTCAGCATGGGAGGAACATCTCCCGCGGCGATGCGCCGCGCGAAGCCTTCCACCACCGCCGTCTTGCCCACACCGGCTTCGCCGGCGAGGATGGGGTTGTTCTGGCGCCGGCGCATGAGGATGTCGATGATCTGCCGGATCTCATCGTCGCGGCCGACCACCGGATCGATCTTGCCGAGCTTCGCCTGCTCGGTGAGGTTCACCGTGAAGCGCTTCAGCGCCTCCTGCTTGCCGAGCTGCGCCGGCGCGAGCGCGCCGCTTGCCTCGCCGGGCTCGGCCGGTGCCCCGAGCCCGCTGCCGTCGGCCGCCGCGAGCGCGGCCTCCGGGGACTGCGCCGTCATCGCTTCGAGCTCGTCGGCGAGCTGATCGGCGCGGATCTTCTCGAGCTCGCGCGAGATGCCGAAGGCCACCGTCCGCAGACCCGGAGTCTTCAGCAGCGCGAGCAGCACGTGGCCGGTGCGGATCTGGGAGTTCTGATACTTGAGAGTGGCCCAGACCCAGGCGCGCTCCACCGCATCGACCAGGTGCGGCGACAGGTCCGAGATCGCCGTGGCGCCCCGCGGCAGGCGGTCGAGCGATGCGGTCAGATCGCGCGCGAGACGCCCCGCATCGAGCTCGAGCGCGCGCACGATGCAGTGCAGGTCCGAGGACTGCAGCTGCATCACCTGATGAATCCAGTGCGACAGCTCGACGTAGGGGTTGCCCCGGAGCTTGCAGAAGACGGTCGCTCCCTCCACCGCCTTGTAGGCGAGGCTGTCGAGCTTGCCGAAGAGCGCTGCGCGGCTGATGTCACTCATGCAGGTACCTTTGAAAGGAAAGTGGCCAATGCCGTGTCAGGTCGACGCTCACCAGTCGTGGCCCGCCGCCGCCGGCTCCGAGCCTTCGATGAGAGCGTCCCGCGCCGTGGTCGTGCGCTCGCCGAGCCAGCTCGTCCAGCCGAGCCAGCCGCTGTCGCCGAGCCGCAGCGGCGGCACCGCGGCAGGCTCGATGAGAAGGCGCAGCTGCCAGGACCACTCACCGTTGGTATAGAGCCGGACGAGCGCGCGCAGCTGCTGCAGCCCGCGCGCACCGGGCAGGAAGTTGACGAACTCCGCCACGGGCAGCGGGCCCAGCGCGATCTCGAAGCGGGTCTGGCACTGCCAGGTCATGCCGCCGAGGGTCGCGCCGATGCCGAGGGCCCCGCCCTCCTGGGGCACGCCGAGCCGCAGGCGCGCATCCGCCGGAATCGGCAGCCACTCGCCCACGAACTGCACCAGCTCGACCTCGAGCCCGAAATAGTCGGCGATGAGCCGCTCGAGACTTTCCGCCGGACGACTCTGCGGCGCCAGCAGGCCGGCGCGCGAGAGCTTCGCGTAATCCAGCACCGCATCGCGGTCGCGGGCCGTCGGCGCCCCGATGCCGAGCAGCGCCCCCGCATAGAGCCGGAAGCGATCGCCCACGGGGCGATCGAGCGATGCGCACGGGTCGGCGTCGGCCCAGGCCCGGTAGAAGAGCGATGTCAGGCGGTGCTGAAAGGTGTTGATGAAGTCCACCAGGGTCGGATCGTCGGCCTGGTGGCGGCGCGCATAGGCGAGCTCCGTGAGGTGCAGCGGCAGAGCGCCGTTCGGACCGAAGACCCCGAAGGAGTGTTGCTCGAGTCTCGGGACGCCGTCGTCCTCGGGCCCGAACGCCGCCACCTCGGAAGGCGCGAAATAAAGGTGCGGCCGCTGCGCGATGCGCACGGGATCATCCGCGGCCTTGCGCGACTCGCCGAGCCGCGGGCGCTCGCGATGAACCTGCTCGATGCGCCGCAGCGCGGCGAACAGCGTGAAGCGCTCGGGCCGGTCCCGCAGGACATCGAGGGTGCCCGCATCGGGCGCCTCGGGCTCGGTCTGTCGCGTCAGCTCGTCCACTGCCAGCGTGCCGTCAGAGGACATGCCGGCCGCCGAGGCGCACCGGCCACTGCTTGATCCGGCCGCGGCTCACGGACTCGAGCCGCAGCTGGGTGAACGAGTTGAGGCTGACGTAGCGTCCGAAGAAGCGCTCGAGCGCGGTCGCGAGCGGCAGAATGCCCGTGCCTTCGAATGCACCGTCCTCCAGGCTGAGCGTGATGGCGAGCCCGCGGCCGTGGCTGATGGGTCCCGGGCGCGGCATGCGGCGCACGACCGGCTCGAAGCTCACCGCGCTCAGCCCCTCGATCTGCCGCGATGCCACCGCGTCGTTGGGGTCCGCGTAGAGCGCCAGGAAATCGCGCAGCAGGGGCGTTCCCTCCGTCTCCAGCGACAGGTAGTTGAGCGAGAGATGACTGACCAGGCGCCAGGCGCCCTCGCCCCACGCCGAGGCGGTGCGCGGCGGACTGGGGCCGGCGATGCAACGGATCGCCGCCACCGGCGCGCCCGACTCGAGCAGGAGATCGGTCCTGCCCTTGCCGAAGCTCGCATAGATCGGCAGATCGCGGTTGGTGCAGAGCGCCTCGACCTGGGCCTGCGGCGCCTCGCCGCGCTCGATGCGGCGCGCGGTATCCGCCACCGAAAGATAGCACTCCGTGCCCAGATAGCTGGCGCGCTCGCCGGTCCGGGCCTGGCGCGCGCCCGTCAGACGCGGGCGGCGCTGCACGGTGTAGTAGGCCCGCTCCGCGCTTGCGGCCGAGCGGTGCGCCACGGAGTAGAACGGCTCGATGGGAAAGGTCTCGCCTCCGCCCCGCGAGAGACCCGTCACTTTCTCGACGCTGTAGACCTCGAAGTCCTGAGGCCGGTTGCGGTCCGGCACGATGTGATACTCGACGTCGGCTCCCGTGAGCTCGACGCGCCCGCAGCTCATCGGGAAGAGATTCACCGCGGGCGTGCAATTGAGACGGAACTGACCCGCATCGATCGCGTTCTCGAGCACGGGCTGCACTCTGTCGAGGAGCAGCGTGATCTCGACCTCTCCGCCCGCGCAGTCCGCGAAAGCTTCCGCCAGACCCTTCAGCCCGAAGAAGAGGAACCGCTCGGGCAACAGGAAATACTCCTTGAGCAGCCGGAAGCCGCCGAAACCCGTGCGGGTGACGGGCAGCAGCGCTTCGGCGTCCTCGAAGCCCACCTCGAGAATGGCGCTCGCCGGCAGAGCGGCCTCCGGCGCCGTCCCCACGGGCAGCGGCCGGACTCTCACGCCGAGGCAGTTGGCGTGTATCTGCTCGTACAGGCGCGAAGCGATTCCGGGAGTCGCCTTCAGATAGAAGTCCAGGTGATCCACCGGAAGCGTGCGCAAGGGCAGGCCGCCGGCGCCCGCCAGCCTGAGGCGGATGGCCGCTTTGGCCCGAGGCTCGACGCCCGCTCCCGGCGACCCCAGTGCGCCGGCGCCGGAGAGATACTTCGCCTCCGACACGGTGAGGGGCCACA
>DASZYK010000515.1:0-10363 GCA_035545455.1 Steroidobacteraceae bacterium | reverse complement strand
AGGCCAACAGAATCGCGCATGGCGCCCTGGGCGTCCTCGCGGATGCCAGAGCAGACCATGCGGTCGGCGGATCGGTGCGCGGCACGTCAGCGCCCGAGATACCGGCATCCGCCGGCCCGGCAATCGAAACGTCCGGTCGGCTTGACTCCGGAGGATTCCCACGCCCTGACGGCACGCAGAATCCTCGCCTTTCGAGCTCCGGTGAGGCTTCTGACGTAGCGCGCATTGAGCGGATCCCAGGGACTGTGGAAACCGTCCATCTCGGCAATGGCCTCTTTGCGGCTCATGCCATCCTCGAGCACTCGATACGCCGCCACGATGATGCCCGTGCGATCGACACCGGCGCGGCAGCTCACGAGCACGGGCTTCGGCGCCTCCTTGATGATTGCGAGGGCGAGAGCCACGTGCTCATCGAGATGCCGATGAGTCAGCACCTGTATCGCAGGGAAATCCTTCACCCCATAGTAACTGACGGAGCGCGCCACTTGCGGATCGAGGCGCACCGATTCGAACGAGTGCCGCACATCGAGTCCGAGACTCACCACGCTGCCCACGCCGTGCTCCACCAGCCACTTTGCGTCCGTTCGGTTCGACGCCTCCGCTCGCCACAGCACTCCCGGCGTGACCACGCAGAAATTGCGAATGGGTGAGCCGAGGTCGTGAGGACATGCGCCGGGCAGCGTGTGCCGCGAGAAATAGACGCAGCCGGAAAGGAGCGAGGCCAGCAGGCAGAGAATCAGCCCCCGCGCCCGGGCGGCAACCATCAGACGCCCTCGATCCGGGGCATGGATGTCGCCTGGCCGCACGCCGTCATCACGCCGGGAGGCTACCAGCGCTGGTGTACGCTGGGACGGATGAGGCGGTCGTATACGGAGCGCACCGACGCCATCTGCCGCTCCGTCAGCGCGGGCAAGGCGCTGGCGGCGCAATTGTCCTCGACCTGTCGGGCATTCCTGCCGCCGGGGATGATGGTCGACACGCCGTCGAACATGAGGATCCAGCGCAAGGCGAGCTGTGCCAGGGTCGCGTTGCCGGGCACCAGGGATTTCAGCTCTTCGACGGCCTCGAGGCCCGCTTCGTACGGAACTCCGGCGAACGTCTCACCCACGTCGAAGGCCTCGCCGTGACGATTGAAGCTGCGGTGGTCGTCGGGCGCGAAAGTCGAGACGGCGGAGAGCTTGCCGGTGAGGAGTCCCGAAGCCAGCGGGACGCGGATGATGGTCGCGACTCCGCGGCGGGCCGCCTCGGCCAGGAAGCGCTCCGCTGGACGCTGACGGAACATGTTGAAGATGATCTGGATGGACTCCACGTTGGGGAACTCCATCGCCTTGAGGGCCTCCTCCACCTTCTCCACGCTGACGCCGTAATGCTGCACCTTTCCGGCCTTCACCAGCTCATCCATCGCGGCGAAGGTCTCCGGCTGGTAATAAGCCTCCGTCGGCGGGCAGTGCAGCTGCACGAGCTCGAGTGAATCGACTCCTATGTTCTTCAGCGAGCGGTCGACGAAGACCGTGAGATTTTCCTTGTTGTATCCCGACGCGACGTGCGGGCGGAGACGGCGTCCGGCCTTGGTGGCGATATGAAACGGTGTCCGGGTTTCCTGGCGCAGCCTTCGCAGGAGACGCTCCGACCGGCCGTCACCGTAGACGTCCGCCGTATCGAAGAAGTTCACCCCCAGGTCGAGGGCCTTCTTCATGGCGGCGATGGACTGGTCGTCATCGACGGCTCCCCACTCCCCGCCCACTGCCCACGCGCCGAAGCCGATCTCCGACATCTCCCAGCCGATTCGTCCGAACTTGCGGTAGTTCAATTGCATCTCCACATGCCGCCTCACTGGCGAGGTACGTCTCTGCGCAACCCGCGCATTGCATGGTAATGCGTACCGGAGCAGAATCAACATGCCCGACCGCGCCGCACTCAGCCGGGTCAACCCTCCGGCCAAGCCCAGGACACCTCATGAGCTCGACAGATCCACGCCAGGCCGCTCTTCAGCTTGCCACCGGCTACTGGTCGTCGCGGTGCCTGCACGTCGTCGCCGAGCTCGGTGTCGCGGACCACATCGGCGCGGAGCCGCAGAGCGTCGAAGCGCTCGCGAAGGCGGTCGGCGCGCACCCGCAGGCCCTGGCGCGAGTGCTGCGCGCGCTCGCCGCCCTGGGCCTGTTCGAGGAAGCCGGGGGAGGCTACCGGCACACGGAGGCATCGCGGATGCTGCGCAGCGATCATCCGCAGTCCCTGCGGGCGTTCGTGCGGATGATGGGGATGCCCGTACATTGGCAGGCGTACGGCGAGCTCGAACATTCGGTCCGCACCGGCGAGTCGGCGATGACGCGCATCGCGCCCGGGGGCACCTTTCAATATTTCGCGGATCATCCCGCGCAGGCTCGCATCTTCGACGACGCCATGGCGGCGAAATCCCACGAGCAGATCGCGAACGTCATCGGCGCCTACGACTTCCCGCGAACCGCGCGCATCGCCGATATCGGCGGGGGCCGCGGACATCTGCTGCGGGCGGTGCTCGCCGCCAATCCGGGCACGACCGGCGTGCTGTTCGACCTTCCCCATGTCATCGTCGCGCTCGCATCCTCGCCGCTCGCCGACCGGCTGACGCTGCGCTCCGGCAGCTTCTTCACCGACGCTCTGCCCGAATGCGATGTCTACCTCCTGATGAGCGTCATTCACGACTGGGGCGATTCCGAGGCGATGGCGATTCTCAACGCGGTCAGACGGGCCGCGCCGGCGCACGCAAGAGTCCTGCTGCTCGAGATGTTGCTGCCGGAGGCGCCGGGTCCGCATCCGGCGAAGTTCCTGGACATCGAGATGCTCGTGATGACGAGCGGTGGGCGCGAGCGCACGCGCTCCGAGTACGAGCAGCTGCTCGAAGCCGCCGGGATGCATCTTGCCAGGGTGATTCCGACGCAGACGCCCACGATGGTCCTGGAGGCGGTGCTGAGCTGACGCCGGACGCTTGGCGCCCGCCGCGAGAGCCCGCAGCCGACCCCGCCGGCCGCGGCTCACCGGCTCAGGAGCGCCAGAGCCTGCCGCTTGCGATGCGCGCGCCCTCGACCAGCGCCGCCAGCTTCAGGTACGCGATGTCGGGCTCCACGGGCCCGAAGCCGGCGAAGGTCCCATAGCCGCAGTCGCTGCCGCCGATCACGCGCTCCCGCCCGACCAGCGAAGCCAACCGCTCGAGGCGCTCGGCCACGAGCAGCGGATGCTCCACGTAGTTGGTGGTGGAGCTGATGACACCCGGAATCAGGATCTTCTCTTCGGGAAGCTTCACGTCCTTGAACACCGCCCACTCGTGGGCGTGGCGGGGATTGGCGCCCTCGAAGAGGAGCGCCTGCGGCTTGGCACGGAGCACCACCGGCAGGAGCCGGGCGAGCGGAATGTCGTGATGATGCGGTCCCTCGTAATTGCCCCAGCAGACGTGCATGCGCACCCGGTCCGCGGGCACGTTCCTCAGCGCGTGATTGAGCACCTCGATGTGCCTGGCCGCGAGCGCGGTGAACTCCTCCTCCGTCCGGTCGCGATACATCGTGTGCCGGCCCATGCCGAGGTCCGGCGCATCGATCTGCAGCAGAAAGCCGGCGGCGACGATCGCCTCGTACTCGCTCCGCAGTGCCTCGGCGAGCGCCTCGAGATACTGGTCCGCGGTGGGATAGAAGTCGTTGGGCTGAAACAACGCGACGACGCCTGGAGAGGCGGCGTTCATGAAGGCCTCGAGCGGCGAGGCGGCGAGCGCCGCCGCCTTCAGGTTCTCGAGGTCGGCGGCCAGCGGCCGCGTGTCCTTGACCGCCACGGGACCTACGCAGCGCGGCCTGCGGTATTTCGCCGTCGCCCCCCTCTCGGCGAGCTTCCTGAGCAGCCCCGGAAACTCGACCAGGTCCTGTCCGGGCTCGCGGGGCGTGTCGCCGTCGAAGCCGGAGAGCCGCTCCGACACATAGGTCGCGTAGCTGATCTTGCTCATCTCGCCGTCGCTGACGACGTCGATGCCAACATCCACCTGGCGCTTCACCACCTCCCTCACGGCGTTCGTGATGGTGGCCGCGGCGCCCGGGGTGTCCGGGTTGCCCGCGGCCCGCGCAAACAGGACATCCGTAACGGCCTGCGTGCGCGGCAGGCTTCCGACATGGGTCGTGAGGATGCGGCCGGTGCTTCGCTGCATGACGCTCTGGCGCTATTCGGGCCGGTAGGTGTTGTTCGAAGTATGGTCTCCGGCCAGCCAGCGCTTCAGGTCCGCGTGGGCGCTGGCCCGCCGTGTGCGCGCGATCTCGTCCGCCCGCGGGTCATCCTGCGTGAATTCGAGGATGAGCCCATTGGGATCGGTGACGTACACGGAGCGGCAATACCCATGCTCGAGCACGAACGTCTGCGGCGGCACGTAGCCGGCGTCGGCCAGGCGCCGCTCGATTTCCGCCTGCGTGTCGCGGTCGACGTTCAGGGCGATGTGGTGAAAGGGCGAGAAGGGCATCTCCGGTCCGAACTGCTTGTCATCCTCCGGCTTCGCGAACTTGAAGAACGCCAGCGCTCCACCGTCGCCGATCCCGAAGAAAAGGTGGCAGTAGACGCGCTCGGCGCCGAAGAGCTGATCGACCTCGCACCAGGTGGCCACCAGCGGCAAGCCGATCACGTCCTCGTAGAACTTGCGCGTAGCCTCGAGGTCATGAGTGACATAGGCGTTGTGATGCAGGCGGGAAGGCAGCTTTGCGAGGGTAGCCATGGTACCTCCAGGTCAGAAGCGATACTCGAAATCGAGCCCGTAGCGCCGCGGCAGGGCCCGCCACAGGAACCCTCCCGGGGAGAATTCCGCATTGTAGATCTTATTGGTGAGGTTCTTCGACCAGGCGGTGACCGTCCACTGGCCGCTGCGAATGCCGAGGTTGAGGTTGACCAGCGAGATCGGGTCGCGCGAGGTCGAGTTCTGCGGATCCCACCAGGTCCGGCCGATGTTCTGGAAGTCGAGGCGCGCCATCCCGACGAGCCCGCCCCAGAGCGGATGATCGTACATCGCGCCCGCATTGACGGTATCGCGCGAGACGAGCGGCGCCTGGTTGCCGAGCGTGGTGGGATCGGCCATCTTGGTGATTCTGCTATCCGTGTAGCCGTACCCGGCATACACCTGCAGATGGTCGGTCGGATAAGCCGTCAGCTGGATCTCCGCCCCCTTGTAGGTCGCATTCAGGTTACCGAGGTTCTGGGTGGAGTTCGTCGAGAGATACACGAAGAAGTAGCCGTTGCTCGAGTGCGTGTGGTACACATCCGCATCGAGGCTCAGTCGGTGATCGAGCATGTCCCCCTTGACTCCCAGCTCGTACGTATCGGCTATCTCGGCATTGAAGAGGTCATTGACGCCCTTGATGGGCGGCACGCTCGCCGCGGCTACCGCGCCCACCCCCGTCTGATTGAATCCACCGCTGCGGAAGCCGCGGCTCCAGTCGGTGTACAGCGTCCAGTTGTCAGTCGGCTTATACCGCAGGGTGAGCTTGGGCTGCCAAGCACCCCAGGTGTGCGTACGCACTTCGCCAGTGAACGCCGTTGGGTCCAGGACGAGCTTGAGGAATGCAGGCGGCGTGCGCGTCGTGTTTCTGACCTTGTCCTCGTCATAGCGCAGGGCCGCGTCGATCTCCCAGGCCTGGCTCAGCTTGTACGTGGCGTCGCCATAGACCGCCCAGGCGTTGCTCTTCTGGCCGTCGGCGAGGAAGGTGACGTTCGTATTGGTCGCCCAGGGGTTGGTCGGATCGACGAGCGGAGTCTCGTAGACCGCAGGGACGCCGAGTCCCCGGTCGACGATGTTGTCGGTGGAGATGAAGCGCTCCTTGTGCAGGAAATAGACTCCCGCGATCCACGTGAACTGCTCCTTCGAGGGCGAGGTGAAGCGCAGGTCCTCGCTCCAGGAGCGCACGCGGATGAACTGGCTCTGGCTCTCGTCGAACGGTCCGCCGGACCCCAAAGCCGGCGCGGTTCCGGCGAACTGGTACAGGAAATTGTAGTCGATCGAGTTGGGAATCGGCCGGAAGTCATACGCATCGCCGGTATCGATCTCCTTCGTCTGGTCATAGTCGGTGACCGAGGTGATGGTGCCGTATCCCGGGCGGTAATCGAGCTTGAGCGGGATATCGAGGATGTCGCGGTTGTCCGTGCCCTCGTTGTTGACCTGGATCGGGCTCGTGATGTCGTTCGCATTGGGCGGAGTGGTGAAGCTCGCGAACGGGTTCGCCTCGTTGTCGCGGGGTATGACGTAGTAGTAGGCCGTGGTCTGCACCCGGTCGTAGAAGAGACGCAGATCGCCGGAAAGGGCGTCGCTCGGCTCCCACAGGAGGCGCAGCCTCGCGGAATAGTCGCGATAGGGATCGGCCTTGCGGTGCAGGTAGGTGTTCTCGAGATAGCCGTCCGTGTTGTAGAAATTGAGGGCGGCGCTGTATTTCAGGGTGCCGGTGGAGTTGAGCGGTCCGCTCACGACGCCGCGGGCGCGCTCGGCCGGCCCATTCCCCACGCCGGCGGTGAAGCTGCCCTGGAACTGGTTGGACGGAGGGGTCGTCGTGATGATGATCGCCCCGCCGATGGCGTTGCGGCCGTAGAGGGCTCCCTGCGGCCCCTTCAATACCTCGATCTGCTGGATGTTGTAGAGCTCCTGGGCGAACTCCTCCGGGTCCGTCTCCTCGACGCCGTCCACGATGACGGCGACCGACGGCTCGCTGTTGCGGGCCTGGGAGATGCCGCGGATGGTGACGAACGCATTGCCGACGTTCTGCGTCTGGACCAGCGTCATGTTCGGCACCATCGCGATGAAATCGCGCGGGCTCGTGATGTTGGCCGACTTGATCGTCTGCGAGGTGATCACGCTCTCGGTCATCGGCAGATTGCGGAAGAGCTCCGGCCGCTTGCGGGCCGTCACGATCACTTCGTTCAGCGTCGCGACCTGCGCGAGCGCGGGAATCGCGGCGAGCGGCGACAGCGCCATGGTCAGCGCCACGAACCGTCTTACGAGAGATGTGCGCACGTTGATGTCCCCCTGCATGGATTTCGATATTTGGTTCAGGTGCTCCTCACCCTCGCGCCGGCCATCCGATGCCGCCCGCCAGCGCCGCGCGGATCTCGGCTCCGTGCTCGTTGAGAAGAGGAGCCGCGTGGACGCTGCCGGCGCGCTCGCCCGCGTATCTGACCGGCGGACGCACGGCCCGGTCGCCGCCGTGAGCGGTCTCGACCGGAACGATGAGCCCGAGATGCCCCACCTGCGGGTCGGCCACCACTTCGTCGATCCCGTTCATCGGCGCATGCGGCACGTCGTGGCGGCGGAGCCGCTCGGCCCAGTGCGCCAGATCCTTCGCCGCGAAACGGGCCATCAGCTCGAGGCGCAGCGCTTCGTAGTTCTCGATGCGCGCCAGCCGCGTGTGGAAGCGCGGATCGCGTGCGAGCGCCGGCGCCTCCAGCGCCTCGACCAGACCGGTCCAGAACTTCTCGAGCGAGGACAGGTGCAGCACGATCAGCCGCCCGTCGGCGGTCCTGAGGATGTAGGCCTGAGCCAGGCGCGGCCGGTCGGCGGAGGTCGGCGCCTTGCCCAGCGCGAAGTAGGCCGCGAACGGCTCCACCGCGAAATGCGTCATGGCCTCGAGCATCGATACTTCGACGAGTGTCCCCTCTCCCGTGCGGCCGCGTTGCACCAGGGCCCCCAGGATCCCGTACGCGGCGTAGATGCCGGTGATGGCGTCGGCCAGCGCCGGTCCGAGAAATCGCGGATCGCGCTGATCCACCACCACGCTGAGAAAGCCGCTCAGCGCCTGCGCCACCGAATCATAGCTCGGCCGCTCGGCATACGGCCCGTTGCCGCCGAAGCCGCTGATCGAGCAATAGACCAGCCGCGGGTTGAGTGCGCGCAGGCGCTCGGCACCCGAGCCGAGGCGCTCGGCCGTGCCCGGCCTGAAGTTCTGGATGAAGACATCCGCTTCCCGGACGAGGCCCTCGAAGAGCGCGCGGTCGGCATCGCGCTTGAGATCGAGCGCCAGCCCGCGCTTGTTGCGGTTGTAGGCCTGGAAGTGCGGCGAGTACGCGCCGCCCTGATAGCTGCGGTAGGGATCACCCTCCGGGCTTTCCACCTTGATGACGTCGGCGCCGAGATCGGCGAGCATCATCCCGGCGCACGGTCCGGTGATGAACGTGCCCTGCTCGACCACGCGGATGCCTTCGAGGGCGCGCAGACCCGCCCGGTGCTGGCTCTGCCCGCTCATGGCTTCGGCACCGAGCCCGCGGGGGCCTCGCCGTCGTAGCGGATCGCCTCGGCGGCGGCCTCGGACATTGCGAAGCCGATGGGCCGGGTCGACTCTTCGAACAGGTGCGCAATGAGGCCGGCCGTGCGCGCGAGCAGCGGCACCCCTTTGAGCGCGAGCACCGGATAGCCCGCATCGAGCAGCACCGCCGGGATCGCGCCGGAGACATTGAGCGCGAGCGGCTTCCCGGTCAGCTCCGGCAGCAGCCGCTCGACCGTGCGGGCCACCTCGGCATGAACGCCCGCCGTCCCGGCCTCCCCGCCGATCGCCAGAAGCCGCTCCGCGCGCGGGTCGGAGCGCTTGTGCAGCGGGTGCCCATAGCCCGGAATCGCGCGCCGCTGCGCGCGGTACTCCCCCACCACCGCGCGCGCGGCGGCCTCGGCTTCTTCGCCACCGCCGATCCGCCGCGCGATCTCGGCGAGAAATCGTCCCGCGGCCTCGGCCGACCCCAGAATCACCGAGCCGCAACCGAGGAGGCCCGCGGCCACCGCTCCCTGCACGGCCTCCGGCGCGGCGGCGAGGGTCATCCGGCTCGCCTGCACGCTGGGCACCAGTCCGTGCTCGGCGATGGCCACCAGGGTCGCATCGAGAACGCGGGTCTGGGCCGGCGTCGGCATCGCCCCGGTGACGAGCAGCCAGAAGTAGTCGGTGAAGCCGATCCTGCCCATCAGGTCCGCGGTGAGATCGCGGCCGCGCACCCAGATACCGCTGTCGGTGGAGCCGCAGATGGCGGTGGCGTGCTGCGAGGTAGGACCGATCTTCATTTTCGGATATCGAAACTCTCTTCGTTATACGAATCCATCGTGAACTGCCGCCGCCCGGCCGTCAAGTCCTCGCGGGGCCGGCATCGCGGCCGGTCGGATGCGGCTCGTGACCGCCGCGCGGACGACGCCAGACCCCTTCCGCCCTTTCGCATATCGAAATAGACTCGAGCCCCATGGCCACACGCAAAGTCTCCTCCAGCCGCCGCGAAGCGATGGGCGGTCTCGCCAAGGGCATCGCCGTCATTCGCGCATTCACGCGCGAGCATCCCGCTCCAACGCTGAGCGACATCGCGCGCATTGCCGCCATCCCGGCCGCGACGGCGCGGCGGTGTCTTCTGACGCTGGAGGATCTCGGATACGTCACCCGCAACGGGCGCAGCTTCCTGCTGCGGCCCAAGGTCCTCGAGCTCGGCGCCGCCTACCTCGACTCGATGGATATCGACCACCTCACGAAGAATCACCTCGAGGAGCTGGCGAGCAGGACGGGAGACTCGGCCGCGATGTCCGTGCTCGACGGCAACGACATCGTGTACGTCGCCCGTGCCTCCGTACGCACGCTGGTTCGCCTCGAGGCGCACGTGGGCAGCCGCTTTCCGGCGCACGCGACATCGATGGGCCGTGTCATGCTCGCAGGGCTCACTCCGGAGCGCCTCGAGCGTTATTTCGCGACGGCAAAACTCGAGGCGCTGACGGACAAGACGGTCTGCGATCCAACCGAGCTGCGCGCCCTCATCGAGGAGTGCCGGCGTTGCGGCTACTCGGCGGTCGCCGACGAGCTCGCCTACGGGGTCGTCGCGCTCGCCGTGCCGGTTCTCGATCAGTCAGGCAGAGTCGTCGCCGCGCTCAACACCTCGAGCCACTCGGGACGCACCACGCGCGCCAGGCTCGTGCGCGACCGGCTCGGGATGCTCCGCCAGCTCAGCCGCCGGATCTCGGCGGACATGCGCGCGATACCCGGACTCGCGTTGAGCGCGCAGGTCTGACCCGGACGGACGGCGCGGACCCGTCCACTTGACGGTGCTGCAGCACGCCTCTAACCTCATAGCGAAAATTTTTTCGATATCCGAATTTCCGCCTCACCTTCTCCGTCATCCGAGATGTCCCCGCAGTCGGCGCCCCCGGACCTCTACCTGCCTGTGGCGGGCGCCCTGCTCCGTTACCGTGACGAGGGCGCGGGTCCGGCGGTGTTGCTCATCCACGGCTGGACGCTCGATCTCGACATGTGGGAGCCCCAGGTCGCGGGTCTCGCCGGCGCCTTTCGTCTCATCCGGTTCGACCGCCGCGGCTTCGGCCTGTCATCCGGGCGCGCGTCCGTGACGGCCGACGTGCGCGATG
>DASZYK010000514.1:0-3423 GCA_035545455.1 Steroidobacteraceae bacterium | reverse complement strand
GGAGGCGACGAGCGCGGTTTCGATGACGCTCGCCATGGAGCGCATGAGCGGGTTGCCGGACGCGCTGCCTATGGCGAGATGGAAGTCGAGGTCCGCCTCGGCGAAGCTCTGGCGCGTGTGATCGGTGCGCGCCATCTGCCGCACGCATTCCCGCAGGCGCGCGATGTCGGCGGGCGAGCGGCGCTGCGCCGCGAGCGCGGCCGCGGCGGGCTCGAGCGAGCGGCGGACCTCGGTGAGGCTCTTCATGAACTCGTCGTCGAGCCCGAGCCGCACGCGCCACGCGAGCACGTCCGCATCGAAGTAGTTCCAGTACACCGGGTCGCGCACCCGCGTGCCCACCCTGGTCTTGGAGATCACGAAGCCCTTGGCCGCGAGCGTCTTCATGACCTCGCGCAGGACCGTGCGCGAGACCTGGAACCGCTCGATGAGCTCCGCCTCCGAGGGCATGTTGGAGCCCGGGGCGTAGGCGCCCCGCAGCAGCTCCGTGCCGAGGATGGCCGCGATCTGATCGTGGCTCGACTTCGCGCGCTCGAGCGCGAGGCGGCTGAGCCGCGGCATGGGCCGCGCCACCGTCTGGCGAGTGGAACGGTAATGCGCCTGGGCGTTCATGGGGCAGCGGACCCCGCTATGATGAGCCGGTGATCCGGCGTTGAGAGGTCATATAATATGATTATTTACGGTTGCCCACAAGCCAGGCTCCTTCCATGAGCGTCTCGGAGCAGGTCGTGGTCACGCGGCTGGGACACGTCTGCGAAGTCCGCCTGAATCGTCCCGCGAAGCGAAACGCACTCACTTCTGACATGTATGAGTCGCTCGTCCGGGCCTTCGCGGAGGCCGAGGCGGACGCTGAGATACGCGTGCTCCTCCTGAGTGGCGAAGGCGCTTGCTTCACCGGAGGCAACGATCTCAAGGACTTCCTCGATGCGCCCGCGATCATCGAGCCCGACCATGTCATCTCGCGCTTCCTGCGCGCCTTGAGCGGTTTCGGCAAGATCCTCATCGCCGCGGTTCACGGCTCGACCGTCGGGATCGGCGCGACGCTCCTCCTGCACTGCGACTTCGTGATCGCCGCCGCCAACAGCACCCGCATCATCATGCCCTTCGTGCAGCTCGGCGTCGTGCCGGAAGCGGCGAGCACGCTGCTCCTGCCGCGGCTCCTCGGTCATCAGCGGGCGGCGGAAATGTTCCTCCTCGGCACGCCGCTCGAGGCGAAGACCGCCAGGGATTGGGGGCTCGTCAACCGCGTGGTCGACGACGAGGCGCTGATGGAGCAGGCACGGGCGCTCGCCGCGGCCGCCGCCCGCCAGCCTCCCGGCGCCGTGCGCGCGACCAAGCGGCTGATGCGCTCCGCGCAGAGCGGGGAGGTCGCGGCGCACATGCAGGAGGAGCTGCGGGTATTCACCGAGCGCCTGCGCTCCGAGGAGTTCGCGGCCGCCGCCCAGGCCTTCTTCGGCAAGCCGGGCGGGCGCTCCGGCGGAACCTGAGCCCTCGCCTGACCGTTGTCTCGCGATGGCTGCCACGCGAGACGACATCGGCGAAGCTCGTCCGGGCTCCGGGCACGGCCGGCTGCAATGGACACTGAGCCGCCTGCGCGCCATGAGCGCGCGCGAGGTCGGGTTCAGGCTGCGGCGCAAGGTCCAGGGCGGCGCCGAGCGCGCCGGGATCGGCCTCGCCCGTCCTTCCGAGCCCGCGGGAGCCTGCGGGCCGTCCTGGGTTTCGCCCCTGCCGCGCGGATTCGAGACGCGGCGCTACACGCAGGCGGCTGACAGGATCCTCGACGGCCGCTTCGACGTGTTTGCGCTGAAGAGCGTGAGCTTGGGCTTTCCGCCCCGCTGGAACGTAGACCCCAAGACCGGCATCGAGGCGCCGCTCGACTTCGGCGCGGCACTCGACTATCGGGACGCGGCGCGCGTGGGTGACATCAAGTATCTCTGGGAGATCAATCGCCACCTCGAGCTGGTGACGCTGGCGCAGGCATGGCACCTCACGGGCGAGGAGCGCTACGCCCTGGGCGCAAGGATCCTGGTGGACTCGTGGCTCGAGTCCTCTCCCTATCCGCGGGGCGTCAACTGGTGCGCGAGCCTCGAGCCCGCCATCCGGCTCGTCAACTGGGCGCTCGCCTGGCAGCTCCTCGGCGCCGACGCCTCGGTGCTCTTCGCCGGGGCGCAAGGGCGGGCCTTCCGCCGCCGCTGGCTCGAGGCCGTCTATCGTCACTGCCACTTCATCGCCCGGCACTTCTCGCGCCATTCCTCGGCCAACAATCATCTGCTCGGCGAGGCCACCGGGCTCTTCATCGCCGCCATCGCCTGGCCGCTCTGGCCCGAGAGCCGGCGCTGGCGCGCTGAGGCGCGCACGGAGCTCGCACGCGAGGCGCTGCTGCAGACCTTCGAGGACGGCGTCAACCGGGAGCAGGCGGTCTGGTATCACCACTCCGTGGCCGACATGTTGATGCTCGCCGGGCTCTTCGCCCGCGCGGCCGGCTGCGACTTCGATGCGCAGTACTGGGGGGCGCTCGAGTCCATGCTCGATTTCCTGGCGAGCATCATGGATGTGGCGGGCGGCGTGCCCGCGATCGGCGATGCGGATGAGGGCGTGCTGGCCCGCCTGGTGCCGGCCGGCGGCGCAAAGCCCTGGCCGGGTGTCTATCGCTCGCTGCTCGCGACCGGGGCCGTCCTCTTCGGGCGTCCGGAGTATCGCCTCAAGGCGGGCGAGCTCGACGAGAAGACGCGCTGGCTCCTGGGTGATGCGGCCGCGGACCGGTTCGATCGTCTGGATGTATCGCAGGCGCGGCTGCCGGTGCGCCGCTCCTTTCCCTGTGCCGGCTACTTCGTCCTCGGAGACCGGCTGGAGACGCCGGAGGAAGTCAGGATCGTGGCCGAGGCGGGCCCACTGGGGTATCTCTCGATCGCCGCTCACGGGCATGCCGATGCGCTCGCGTTCACGCTGACCGCGGGCGGCAGGCCGTTCCTCGTCGACCCGGGCACCTTCGCGTATCACACGGAGCCCGCCTGGCGCCGCTATTTCCGCGGCACCTCGGCGCACAACACCGTCATGATCGACGGCGAGGATCAGTCGCTCTACGCCGGTCCCTTCCTCTGGCTGCGGCACGCCGATGCCACGGTGGATGAGTTTCTCTGCGCACCGGCCCTGCAGGTGCTCGTCGCGCATCACGACGGCTATCGGCGCCTCGCCGATCCGGTGCGGCATCGGCGGACCTGGCGCTATGACACCTCGGACGCGACACTCGCAGTCTGCGACGAGCTCCTCTGCTCCAGGACGCACGGCGTGGAGATCTTCTGGCACTTCGCGCCGGAGTGTCGGGTCACCTGTGAGAATCGGCGTGTGACCGCGGAGCGCGACGGCGTCCGCGTGGAGCTCGAGCCGCCCGATACCCTGTCGGTGGATCTCGTTCGCGGCCGCAAC
>DASZYK010000513.1:0-6300 GCA_035545455.1 Steroidobacteraceae bacterium | reverse complement strand
GCTCTTCGAGCTGCTCGTCGTCTCCAAGAAAAGCGAGCTCGAGATCTTGGCCCGCGGCACGCCCGCCCAGGCTTTCTTCGAGGAGCACAACGACAGGATGCTCGACTCCATACGCTCCGTCCTGACCTCGGGGGTCGGTGCGCTGCAGTACGTCGCGCGTCAGGAGTCGCAGCCGCTCTCGGTGAAGCAGTGGGTGCGGTCGGGCAGCGGCGTGCTCTTCATCCCCTACCGTGCGGGTCAGATCGCGGCATTGCGCTCGACCATCTCGGCATGGATGCGGATCGGGATCTTCGAGGCGATGAGTCGGCCCGAGGGCGATCAGAAGCTGTGGTTCGTCGTCGACGAGCTCGATGCGCTGGGTCAGATCGATGGTCTGAAGGACGCGCTCGCGCGCTTGCGCAAATTCGGCGGACGCTGCGTGCTCGGATTCCAGTCGGTCGCCCAGGTCTCGAGCACTTACGGCCGGGGTGAAGCGCAGACGCTCGTGGAAAACTGCGGCAATACTTTGATCCTGCGCTGTTCAGCGAGCGAGCACGGCGGCACCTCGCAGTTCGCTTCGCGCCTGATCGGCCAGCGGGAAGTGGTGCGCATCTCGCGCTCGAGGTCCCGGCGCCCCTCCGAGCTCCTGCCGTCGATCACCGAATCGGAGCACCGCCTGGTCGAGCCCGCGGTGATGGATTCGGAGATCGAGCGGCTGCCCGATCTCGCCGGGTTCCTCAAGCTCGCTTCCTCACCCGACTGGCTGCGCGTCAGGCTGCGCCCGCCGGAGCGCGTTCGCGAGGTCCCGGTGGCCGCAGCCGAACGACCGGCGCACGGTCGTGAGGCGGGGCCCGATCTCGAGGCCGGATGGGAGCATGAGTGAGGCCGCGATGAGCGAGGAGGCGATGAAGCTCGGGCTGCTGATGGAGGCGGCCCAGGCGCAGCAGCGCCTCGGCCAGGAAAGTCTCGAGCGTCTTGCGGCTCATGCGCGCGACCTCGACGTCATCATCCGGGACGAGGTCCGGCGGACGATAGTCGAAGAGCTCGGAGGCATCGCGGGCGAGAGTCAACGCGCGGCGCAATCCCTGAGAAGGATGCGCCGCGCGGCCAACATGCGGGTGCTGCTGTGGACGGTTGCCATTGCCGCCGTCTGCTCGGGGGTTGCTGTGGGCGAGGCCTGGTGGATGCTGCCCTCGCGAGGCGAGATGGCGGCGCTGCGCGCCCGACGCGACGCGTTGGCCGCCGATCTGAAGCGTCTGCAGCAGCACGGAGGCTCGATCGATCTCAGGACGTGCGGCGCCCGCGCCAGACTCTGCGTGAGGGTGGATCGGGGTGCTCCGGCCTACGGGGCGGCTGCCGATTACCTGATCGTCAAGGGATATTGAGCGGGGCCTCACATGATGTCAGCTCCATGGACGGCACTGCCGATCCGGTCCGCGGCCCGTGCAGGCCTGCTGATCGCTGCTCTGCTCGCCGCGGTCGCGCTCTCGCGCCGATCCAAGGGTCGGGACGCACACCGCCGCGGCGCCAGGATAGTGGACGGCAGGGCCGCGCGAAGACGTACGGCGCGCCTGCAGCTCCTTCGGGCGCAGCCGCGCCTCACTCTCGGCGGCGTTGGTATCGCGGCGGCAGACGAGGTCAAGCACTTCAAGCTGATCGGCACGACCGGGACCGGAAAGTCGACCGCCATCCGTGAGCTCCTGCGCGCGGCGCTCGATCGCGGCGACCGGGCCGTCGTCACCGATCCGGATGGCGCCTATCTGGCGCGCTTCCACGATCCCGGCCGCGGGGATGTCGTCCTCAATCCGTTCGACCGGCGCTCGCCGAGATGGGACCCGTTTGGCGAGGTCCGTGAGCGGTACGATGCCGAGCAGCTTGCGAGCAGCCTGATCCCGACCACGGAGGATGCCTCCGGGCGGGAGTGGCGAGGGTATGCGCGAACCTTCCTCACCGCCGTGGTGCGACGCTGTCACGAAGTCGGCCGGCATGACGCCGCCGAGCTCTGGCGGCTCATCGCGATGGCGCCGAGCGCGGAGCTGCGTCCGATCCTCGCGGGCACTCCGGCTCAGGCATTTCTCGAGCCGGAGAACGCGCGCATGTTCGGCTCCATCCGCTCGGTTGCGTCGTCAGCGGCCGCCGCCCTGGAGCACGTGCAGGTCCAGCGCGCGCCGGCATTCTCGGTGCGTCATTGGATCGACGGCGGCCGAGGCGTCCTGTTTCTGCCCTATCGGGCGAATCAGATCGCCGCGCTGCGCACCATGGTCGCGACCTGGGTACGCCTGGCGATCTTCGAGGTCATGAGCGGCGAGGGCACCGGCGAGCGCCTGTGGCTCATCGTCGATGAGCTCGATGCCTTGGGCGCCATCGACGGCCTGAAGGATGCCCTCGCGCGCCTGCGCAAGTTCGGCGGCAGGTGCGTGCTCGGCTTCCAGTCTCTCGCGCAGGTGTCGGGCACGTACGGCGCGGGTGAGGCACAGACGATCGTGGAAAACTGCGGCAATACTTTGATCCTGCGATGTTCCGCGAGTGAGCACGGCGGCACCTCGCAGTTCGCCTCCAGGCTGATCGGCGAGCGGGAGGTGACGCGCCGGAGCACTTCCCGCGGCCGCGACGGCAGCGGATTTCCCGGTGGCCGCGGCTGGCGCCGTTCCCTCAATGTCAGCGAGCAGCGGGTCACGGAGGCGGCGGTGTTGGCCTCGGAGCTCGAGCAGCTGCCGGACCTCAGCGGCTACCTGAAGACCGCCTCGTCGCCTGTCTGGCTCCGGGTGCGGCTGCGGCCCGAGGATGCCTGATGGCCATCTTTCACCTGCAGATCAAGCCCGTCACCCGCAGCGCCGGCCGCACGGCGACCGCAGCAGCCGCGTACCGCGCGGGTGAGCGCATCCGGGACGAGCGTACGGGCGCGCTCTACAACCACGAGAAGCGCGACGATGTGCTGCACAAGGAGATCTTTCTCCCCTCGAGGCTCGACCTGTCCGATGCCGCGATGGAATGGGCGCGCGACCGGTCGAGGCTGTGGAACGCGGCGGAAAAGGCGGAGCGGCAGAGCAATTCCCGGGTGGCGCGCGAGTATCTCGCCGCGCTGCCCGCGGAGCTGTCGG
This sequence comes from Steroidobacteraceae bacterium, assembly GCA_035545455.1. Lineage (GTDB taxonomy): Bacteria > Pseudomonadota > Gammaproteobacteria > Steroidobacterales > Steroidobacteraceae > 13-2-20CM-66-19. The sequence continues at coordinate 3,220 of DASZYK010000513.1, read as the reverse complement.
CCGAGCAGCGTGCCGCCCTGGCGCGCACCTTCTCGCGGGAGATCGCCGACCGCTACAACGTCGCGGTGGATCTCGCGATTCACGCGCCGAGACCGGAGGGCGATCCGCGCAACTTCCATGCGCACCTGCTCGCGACCACCCGGGAGGTGACGCCGGAGGGCCTGGGCCCGAAGACGGGACTCGACATGGAGGGCGGGGTGCGCAGCGAGCTGGGGCTCCCACCCTCCCGGCAGGAGTTCAAAGCGCTGCGCGCGCGATGGGCGGAATTGACCAATGAGGCGCTGAAGGAGGCCAACCTCGAAGCGCGCGTCGATCACCGGAGCCTCAGGGCGCAGGGCATCGACCGGGAGCCGCGGCCTCGTCTGCCCTGGGGGGCGATCGCCGCCGAGAGGAGAGGCGAGCGCAGCGAGGTGGCCGAGCGCATCAGGGGACGGCAACAGGCACGCCTGCAGGCGCGACAGGCGGAGGCCGCAGGCCAGACACGCGCGCCTGTGTCCGGTCCTCCACCGGACATGGAGGCTCGGCGCCGGCAGGCCGTTCAGGACTGGCTGAAATATCGCGCCGGCCTGGAGGGGGCGGGGCACGCGGAGGAAGCGCGGCGCTCCCCGCCGCTCTCGATGGACGAGATTCGCCGGCAAGCCGTCGCCGCATGGCGCCGTCTGCAGGCAAGGGGGGCGGAAAGTCCGCCTACCGCCCGGGGCCGGCGAGAGCGCGATGGCGAAAGGGAACGCGAAGAGCCCGGCCAGACGCGCGACACGCCGGGAATCGGCGACGACTTCTCCGTCTGAGGCCGGGGCGGCAGCGGGAATCACGGCGGAACCCTGGTTTCCTGCCCTGCCATTCGCGTCGTGCTTCGCGTACTCGCCGGGTGGCAGCGGATCGGTGTGCGATGAGGGACGAACGATATGCGCGCGTTTGAAGGCCGCGGACCGGGTCTGGCTGCCGCGGCTCGTCGCCCGGGTCTGGCTGGAAGCATCAGGGCATGGGCGCTTCGCCGCGGCCTTTGGCCATGACGTCGTGTTGGTTCCAGTTCCGCGGAGCTCTCCGGGGCCGGACGTTCCCTGGGTCGGAGACCGATTGGCGTGGTGTTTGAAGGAGGTCGGCTTGGCGGCGGAGGTCTGGCCCGTTCTGCGGCGCCGCCGCGCGGTCAAAAAGTCCGCCTTCTCGTCCGCCGGCGAGCGCCCCTCCGTCCTCGAGCACTACGCCTCCTTCAGCATCGAGTGCTCACCTTACGTTCGAGCGCCGGTCGCGGGCGGTGGAATCCTGCGCGAGCCCCAGGCCGGCCGTCTCCGGCTGACGCTCGTGGATGATGTGATCACCCGAGGCCGGACTCTGCTTGCCGCGTCCGGCAGATTACGCGAAGTCTTCCCAGGGGCCGAGGTACGCGCCTTCGCGCTCCTGCGCACGCTCGCGCGGGACGAAGTGCTCTGCCGCCCGCTCGACCCGTGCGAGGGCGAGGTGCGCTGGATTTCGGGCGACGCCCGCCGGGTTCCCTAATCGGAAAAATCCGCGCTGAAGGCGAGCATCATGCCGCCCTGGACCGGGACCAGGGAGATCTCGGGGTCGTCCGCCTTCTCGCGCTCCCTGCTGCGGTTCATGACGAAATGGGCGGTCGCCATGCCGAGAGCCGCGCCGGCCACCGTGTCGGACAGCCAGTGCGCGTTGTGTTTCATGCGCAGGTAGGCGGTGCCGATCCCGACACCGTAGCCGATCGTGCGGCGGATCCAGCGGAACTGCGGATTGCCGGACTCCGCGAGCACGGTACCGACCGCGAACGCCGCGGTGACGTGCTCGGAGGGGAAGGAGTCGCCACCGCCGAACAAGTGGTTGGCGTCGGTGGTGGAATCCGGGCGCGGCCGGCGCACGATGTACTTGAGGGCGTATGCGCTCACGAAGCTGAGCCCGCCCGACTCCAGCATGTTCCAGGCTTCGCCCTCGCCGGTGTGACTGCCGATCAGGGTTGCATAGCCCCAGGTGCCGAGGAAGAGTGCCGCGCCGGGCAGGGCGTCCGAAAGCGAGCCGGAATTCTTTGGCCCGAGAGGCGAGGCCGAGTCCCGGACGAAGTGCGTGCGGACCTGGGAGTCGTAGTGGTGTGCGATGGCGATCGCCGCCAGCGTGCCGCCGAAGTACACCCAGTCCCGGCCGTTCCAACGCAGCGGCGCGGTGTAGTACGCCGCGGCGTCCTTGAGCGTGCGCGCGGCGAGCCCGCTGCGCGGCGGCGGATACTCGATCGGCGAGGTGGGTTGGGCGGCGCCCTGTTGCTGGGCCTGCTCGGCCGCGGCCGGTGAGCCGGCGTCCTGCCCCTGAGCGGCCGGAATGGCGAAGGCGAGCGGGAGGGCGGCGCCCAGAGCCAAGGCGCGCAAGCGGGTTCTTATGCGCATCGGTCAATTCTACGGGAATTGTCCGGTCGAGCGCGAGCGCCTGAATCCCGGAGCGCTCGGGGCGTCCTTCAACATCATGGAGCGACGGGCCGTGCCCGACGAGGACGCCCCGGCAGCCTCGCGGCGAGGTGACGAGCGGACCCTGTGTGAGATGAAGGAGGATCATCCTGAACGGCGGGCGCTCCCCGGCAATGTGCGGCGGGGCGGCGTCTGCCGCTTCCCTGGAGAGAGGGTGCTCCGGTGCCCACGATCCCGGCCGAGCGGCGCGGCGATGGACCGGCGACCAACAGTCAGGATGCCAGGCTCGAACGGGAGCCGATGCGCGCAATGGATGCCGCGGCGCGCCGGTGAGGCCGCCACCGCATTGCTTCTTCTCCAACGGCCAGCAGTAAGAATTACAGCTTCGCAGCGCCGTGCGCACGGGCATCCGGGTTGCTGTCTCCAAACCGCAACGCCAACAGCGCCCAACAAGACACATGAGCTCCACCGCCGTCTCGGCTCGACTGACATTCCTCTGGGAGACACCGGCGACGCTCTGGGGCGCGCTGACGACGGTCGATCACAAGAAGCTAGGGCTGAGGTATCTCATCACCTCGATGGTGTTTCTCCTCGCCGGAGGCGTCGAGGCGCTCATCATGAGAGTGCAGCTGGCGCAGCCCGGCAATCGCCTGCTCGCCCCGGAAACGTACGATCAGATCTTCACCATGCACGGCAGCACCATGATCTACTGGTACGCCGCGCCGATCCTGTCAGGGTTTTCCGTCTACCTGGTGCCGCTCATGATCGGGGCGCGAGACATGGCGTTCCCGCGCGCGAATGCGTTCAGCTATTGGACGTTC
>DASZYK010000512.1:0-3962 GCA_035545455.1 Steroidobacteraceae bacterium | reverse complement strand
CGGCCCGGGATCACCGGACTCGCCCAGGTCAACGGACTCAGGGGCGAGACCGAGACTCTGGAGAAGATGTCGGAGCGGGTGCGCTACGACCTCGAGTACCTGCGCCACTGGTCGCCGTGGCTCGACATCAAGAGTCTCTTCAAGACCATAGGGGTGGTCCTACGCGACCGCCACAACGCCTATTGACGCCAAAAAGGCGTGGGTGCGGGCGCTCGAGCGCACCGCGGCCATAGAGCGCAACCCGCGCAGAACACTGCCGATCGTCATCGAGGAGCTCGCGGATCGCCACGAGTCCGCGTCCGCGCTCGTCTCGCCGGAGGCCTCTCTGAGCTATCGGGCCCTGGCGCAGAAGTCCAGCCGCTATGCCCGCTGGGCCCTGAGCCAAGGGCTGCAGCCGGGCGATGTGGCGTGCCTCCTCATGGAGAACTGCCCGGACTACATGGCGGTCTGGCTCGGCCTGACGCGCGTCGGGGTGACGGTGGCGCTCCTCAATACCCATCTCACCGGCGAGCCGCTCCTGCATTGCATCCGCATCGTCTCGCCTCGCGTCGTGATCGCCGGCAGGGGCTTTGCCGAGCGCCTGCTTGCGGGCCCGGCAGCGATTGCAGCGGACGTTCCCTGTTGGGCCCAAGGCGATGGCCAGAGTGCGCTGCGCCAGCTCGACGCCTCGCTCGAGGCGGTTTCCGACGATCCGTTGAGCGATGCGGAGACCGCAGCACCTTCGCTCTCGGACCGGGCGCTGTATATCTACACCTCGGGCACCACGGGCCTGCCCAAGGCCGCGGTCGTCAGTCATCACCGGCTGATGCAGTGGAGCCACTGGTTCGCCGGGCTCATGGACATCACGCCCGCCGACCGCCTCTACGACTGCCTGCCGATGTATCACAGCGTCGGTGGAGTCGTCGCGACCGGTGCGACTCTCGTGGGCGGCGGCACGGTCGTGGTGCGGGAACGGTTCTCGGCCAGCCGCTTCTGGCAGGACGTTCGGGCGGAGCGCTGCACGATCTTCCAGTACATCGGCGAGCTCTGCCGCTATCTGATGAATAGCCCGGAAGAGGCCGACCAGGAAGCGGAAGGCCATACCCTGAGGCTCGCCTGCGGCAACGGTCTGCGTGCCGATGTCTGGCAGGCGTTCCAGAGCCGGTTCCGCATTCCCCAGGTGCTGGAGTATTACGCCGCCACCGAGGGGTCCTTCTCCCTCTACAACTGCGAGGGACGGGTGGGCTCGATCGGCCGGATTCCGCCGTTCCTGTCCCACCGCTACCCGGTCGCCCTGGTGCGCTGCGATCAGTCGACCGGCACTCCCATCCGGGACGACCAGGGCCGTTGCATCCGCTGCGAGCCGGGGGAGCCGGGCGAGGCGATCGGACGGATCGCCTCAGGTGGAAAGGCCGCCGGGGCGCAGTTCGAGGGTTACGCCGACCCCGAGGCGACCCGCCGCAAGGTGCTGCGCGATGTCTTCGAGCCGGGAGACGCCTGGTACCGGACCGGCGACCTGATGAGCCGCGACGCCCAGGGCTTCTACTACTTCGTCGACCGGATCGGCGACACCTTCCGCTGGAAGGGCGAGAACGTCTCGACCACCGAGGTCGCATCGGTGATCGCGGGCTGCCGCGGCATCGTCGACGCCGCCGTTTACGGGGTGACCGTGCCAGGAACAGAGGGCCGGGCGGGAATGGCCGCGCTGGTCGTCGGCCCGGATTTCGATCTGGCGGCCTTCAGGAGCGAGCTCGCCGGGAAGCTGCCGGATTATGCCCGTCCGGTCTTTCTGAGGATCGTGCCCGTGCTCGAGATCACAGGCACCTTCAAGCAGCGAAAGCAGGAGCTCGCCGCCGAAGGGTACGACCCGGCCCGGGTGAGCGAGCCCCTCTATTTCGACGCTGCGCAGGAGGGCCGCTATGAGCGGCTCGACCCCCGCATGCACCAGCGCCTCGTGGACGGACGGGAAAGACTTTAGCGCCGGCGTGGCGAAATTACCGACTTTCTATAAATAGTTCACACAAGTCCTCGAGGCGACGACTATAATGTCGCTGTCCCACGACGGCGACGAAGAACAACCTGGCCCCGAGGCCACCATGAGCTACAAACGAGAGGCGGAAGCTCAAATGAGCCATCCGCCCGAGCACAACATCCGACCCCTGCCCTTCCCAGACAACGCCTCCCAGCGCATGATCCCGCGTAGAGCCTCCGGCTGGGACCCGTATGAAGTCTGGCGAACCCGTGTCAAAGCGCCTCGCGAAACCGCGGACGACTCACTGCATAAGATCAGATAAGGGCCGGAGGTCGCCGGATGAGCGGTGATCGGGAGGGTCACGCTCGCAGCTTCCGCAACGCACTCGGTGCATTCGCCACCGGGGTCACCATCGTGACCACCCGGGATGCCGAAGGGCGGGACATCGGCCTGACGGCGAACAGCTTCAACTCCGTCTCCCTCGACCCCCCCATGGTCCTCTGGAGCCTCGCCAAGAGCGCCCGGAGCCTGCCGGCATTTCTCGAGGCATCCCATTTCGCCGTCCACGTGCTCGCGGCCGACCAGGAGGAGCTGTCCCTGCGGTTCGCCACGCGCGGCTCGGAGAAGTTCGCCGGCCTGGACATCGAGCGCGGCGCCTCGCACATCCCGCTGCTGCGCGGCTGCTCGGCGAGGTTCCAGTGCCGTACCGCCTTCCGCCACGAGGGGGGCGACCACGTGATCTTCGTGGGCGCGGTGGAGTCGTTCGACCAGTCCGAGCGGCCGCCGCTCGTCTTTCACGGCGGACGCTACGCCCTTGCGGTCCAGAAGGAGCCGGCGCCGCCGAGCCCGCAGGAGAGCGTGGAGCCGGACAGCAGCTTCAGCCAGGACTTCCTCATCTACCTCCTCAGCCGTGCGCGGTTCCAGCTGTTCCTGTCGTTGCGGCGCGATCTCGAGCAGCATGGCCTGAGCGAAGCGCAGTGGTTCGTGCTCAGCATTCTCGGCGTCTCCGACGACCGCACGGTGGCGGAGCTCGATCGCCTTCTCTGGTACACGGGCCATCGCGTCACCTACGAGCTCCTCGCCAGCCTCACGGCGGCCGGGTTCGCGGACCTGCACGGCAGTTACGATCCGCACGCCAGAGTGACTTTGACCGAGAAGGGGCGGCGAGCCGCCATCGAGCTGGTGGCGGCGGCGAAGGCGGCCGAAGATCACGCGGAGGGCAATCTCGGAACTGCGGAAGTCAGGATCCTCAAGCGCGCCTTGCGGACGATCATCCGCGAGACCGACCCGGGCATGCCGCCGATCCCGGCTCCAACCTATTTCGAGTGACCTCGCCGGTGCCACCGACATCCCGGTCCGCCGAATTCCAGCAGCGCCTCCGGCAGTTGGAAAGCATTGCGCGGGACGTAGCCGCTCCCAACGCGGCCGACGTCGATGCCCGCTCCCGGTTCCCGCAGGAGACGGTCGATGCGCTCAAGGAAGCCGGCCTCCTCGCCGCGCCGATTCCGAAGGACCTGGGTGGCGCGGGGTGCGGCATCGTCGAGCTCACCGAGCTCTGCTCGACTCTCGCCAGGGCCTGCGGCTCGAGCGCGATGATCCTTGCCATGCATTACGTGCAGGTCGCGTGTCTGGTGCGGCATGGCGGGGAGTCCGAGCGCTTGCGCGGCTGGCTGCGCGAGCTCGCCGAGCGCCAGTACCTGCTCGCGTCGATGACATCGGAAGAAGGCACCTTCGGAGAGATGCGCACCAGCCTCTGCGCGGTGCGGCGTGAGAACGGGCGCTTCACTCTGGAAAAAGATGCGACGACCGGCTCCTATTGCGCCCAGGCGGACGCCATCCTCGTCACCGCGAGGCGCGCCCCCGATGCGGCGGGGACCGATCAGGTGCTCGTATGCATCAACCGCGGCGACCGCCGGCTGACCCAGACCGGCACCTGGGATGCGCTCGGCATGCGGGGCACCTGCAGCCCGGGCTTCCGCCTCGAGGCACAGGGACCCGAGGAGCAGATCCT
>DASZYK010000511.1:0-13556 GCA_035545455.1 Steroidobacteraceae bacterium | reverse complement strand
GCTCGCCGCTCAGGGCGCGAGCGGCGGCCTGCGTCCCGCCGACATCGACGAGGACCGCTTCGCCGCGGCGCTCGAGCTCGGTGGGCTGCCCGATGCGGATCTGCTGATCCGCACCGGCGGCGAGCGGCGGATCAGCAACTTCCTCCTCTGGAACATCGCCTACGCCGAACTCTATTTCAGCGACCGCCTCTGGCCCGACTTCGACCGGCAGGAGCTGTCCGCCGCGCTCGAGTTCTTCGCCGGCCGCGAGCGGCGCTTCGGTCTCACCGCCTCACAGCTGCCGCAGGCCGGAGCCGGCCCTGCGGCGAAGCGATGAAAGTCCGAGGCCCGTGAGCGAGTCGCTTCGCAAACGAGTCGCCACTGCCGCCGTCCTGATCGCGCTGCTTCTCGCGGTGCTCTTCTGGCTGCCGGCGTCCGCCACGGTGGCGCTCCTGACGATCGTGGTGCTGATGGGCGCCTGGGAGTGGTCCGCCTTCCTCAAGTGGACCGACCCGAGGCCGCGGGCCGGGTACGTGCTCCTCATCGCCCTCGTCCTGCCGCTCGCGTGGCGGGCCACACGGACTCCGGCAGGACTGGCGGCGCTGCTCGGCGCGGCGCTCCTCTGGTGGCTCATCGCGCTGATCTGGATCGTGGCCGCGCCGCGGCGGGTCCGGCCCTGGTCGGCGGCGCTGGCCGGGCTGATGTCGCTGGTGCCGGCCTGGCTCGCGCTCGTGCACCTGAGGCTGCAGGCGGCGGATGGGGCCGAGTGGGTGCTGTTCGCGCTGGTGCTCGTCTGGATGGCCGATATCGGCGCTTATTTCTGCGGGCGGCGCTTTGGACGGCGGCGCCTCGCTCCCACGGTCTCACCCGGCAAGACGTGGGAGGGGGCCATCGGCGGAGTCGCCGCGAGCGGCATCGTGGCCGTTGCGGGCGGCGTGTGGTTCGGGCTGCCGCTTCAGCCCTTCCTGGCGCTCTGCCTGGCCACCGTGGCGTTCTCGATCGTCGGCGATCTGACCGAAAGTCTGCTGAAGCGCTTCGCGGGAATGAAGGACAGCGGTACCCTCTTTCCCGGGCACGGCGGCGTGATGGACCGCATCGACAGCGTCACCGGCGCCGCGCCGGTGCTGTTGCTCGGCCTCACTTTTCTAGGAGTCCTGCCATGATGGGTGTGGTCGTCTTGGGTTCCACGGGCTCGATCGGCGAGAGCACGCTCGATGTGCTCGCGCGCCATCCGGACCGCTTTCGTCTCGTTGCGCTCGGCGCCAACCGCAGCGTCGGCAAGCTCGCGGAGCAGATCCGCCGGTATCGCCCGGCGTACGCGGCACTGGCCGACGAGCAGGCCGCGCGCGAGCTCGCGAGCGAGCTGGGCTCCGCCGCGCGGGGCACACGCATCATGGGCGGCGTCGGGGCGTTGACGGAAATCGCAACGCTGCCTGAAGCTGATTGCGTCATGGCCGCCATCGTCGGCGCCGCGGGCCTGCGCTCCACGCTCGCCGCCGCGCGCGCCGGCAAGCGGCTGCTGCTCGCCAACAAGGAATCGCTCGTCATGTCGGGGCCGCTGCTCATGGATGCCGTGCGCGCAAGCGGCGCGACGCTGCTGCCCATCGACAGCGAGCACAACGCCATCTTCCAGTGCCTGCCGGCGGGCTCGCGCGCCGGCGAGGCGCCCAAGGGCGTACGCCGCATCCTCCTCACCGCGTCCGGGGGACCGTTTCGCGACTGGGAGGAGGAGGCCATCGCCGCGGCGACTCCCGAGGCGGCCTGCGCCCATCCCAATTGGGTGATGGGACGGAAGATCTCGGTGGACTCGGCCACCCTGATGAACAAGGGGCTCGAGCTCATCGAGGCCTGCTTCCTCTTCGCGCTGCCGCCGGACCGCGTCGACATCGTCGTGCATCCGCAGAGCATCATCCACTCCCTGGTCGAATACCTCGACGGCTCGCTGCTCGCGCAGCTCGGGTCGCCCGACATGCGCACGCCGATCGCCTGCGCGCTCTCCTGGCCCGAGAGAATGGCCTCCGGTGTAGAATTCCTGGATCTGGTGAAGACCTCGCGGCTGGACTTCCGCGCCCCGGACCCGCGGAAATTCCGCTGTCTGGCGCTCGCCCAATCGGCGGCGCGGGCGGGCGGGCTGACGCCGGTCGCCCTGAATGCCGCCAACGAGGTCGCCGTCAATGCGTTTCTGGAGCGCCGATTGAACTTTCCCGGCATCGCCGCAGTCATTGAGCAGGTGGTCACACGGTGTACCGCGGGGGCGGTCGGCGGGCTGGATGACGTGCTCGCGGCCGATGCGGAGGCCAGACGGCTTGCGTCGGAGCAGATCGACGGCAGGCCGCTTGCAGTCGGGGGGCGCTCGCTCGCGGGCGCGCGGACATGAGTGTCATCTGGTACACGCTGTGGTTCGTCGTCGCCGTCGGGCTCCTGGTCACCGTCCACGAGTTCGGCCACTTCTGGGTTGCTCGCCGCCTCGGCTTCAAGGTCCTCAGGTTCTCGGTCGGCTTCGGCCAGCCGCTGAAATCCTGGTGGCTGGCGGATCGGACCGAGATCGCCATCGCTCCCATCCCGCTCGGCGGCTACGTCAAGCTCCTCGACGAGCGCGAAGGCTCGGTGCCGCCGGAGGACCTGCCGCGGTCCTTCACCCGCAAGCATCCCTTTTTGCGCATCCTGGTGCTCCTCGCCGGTCCCGGGTTCAACATCGTGTTCGCCATCCTGGTGCTCGCCGGGATGTTGTGGGTGAACGGCATTACGCAGTATCTGCCGGTGGTGGGCGATGTGACGCCGGGCTCCATCGCCGCCGAGGCGGGCCTGTCCTCCGGCGACCGGATACTCGCGATCAACGGCGCTCCGGTGCGCGAGCAGCGCGACGTGATCTTCACTCTGCTCGATGTGATGAGCTCCCGGGGCAACGCCGACCTGACGGTGCGCGCCAGCAACGGAGCGACGCGCGATGTCGATCTCGACGTGCGCAACGAGGCGACCCGCCGCCATCTCACGGTGGACCCGCTCACGGGCCTCGGCTTTCAGTTCTGGGAGCCCACGATTCCGCCGGTGCTGAGCCAGGTGCTGCCGGACGGACCGGCGGCCCGCGCGGGCCTGCAGGCGGGCGACCGGATCCTCTCCATCGACGGCCATGCGGTGAAGTCCTTCCAGGATGTCGTCGCGCAGGTCACACCGCATCCGGGCGGCACGATCACGCTGTCCTTCGAGCGCGGCGGCGCCACCCGCACCGTGCAGGTGGAAGTCGCCAGCGTGGAGGTGAACGGCAAGTACGTCGGCCGCATCCAGGCGGAAGGGCGGACCGACGTGCCCTACCCGCCGAGCATGGTCAGGCACCTGCGTGTCCCGCCCGCCGCGGCGCTGCGGGACGCCGCCAGGGAGGCCTGGAGCATGACGGCGCTGCAGGGACGGCTTTTCTGGCGCATGATGCTGGGGCAGGTCTCGCTCAAGAACCTGAGCGGGCCGGTCTCGATCGCCGAGTACGCGGGTCAGTCGGCGAGCCAGGGAGCGAGCGCGTTCCTCGGCTTCCTGGTGATGATCTCGCTGTCGCTCGGCTTCCTGAACCTGCTGCCCATCCCCGTCCTCGACGGCGGACAGATCGTCTTCCAGCTCGTCGAGTGGGTGAAAGGCAGTCCCATGTCGGAGCGGGCGCAGGCGTTCGGGCAGCAGGTGGGGATCGCGCTGCTGATCCTCCTCATGGGGGTGGCGCTCTTCAACGATATCGCGCGCCAGTTCAGCTAGATTTTGAGTGAGCGAGCGCCGGACCCCAAGAGGTCCGCAAGTCCCCGCCGCGGCATTCCTGCCGCGGCGAGCGGGGGTCGACTTACGTGAACGATGCAACAGTTGGGGCCGGATGAGCCCGAAAGTGACAGTAGAATTGAGTATGAGAACATGAAGCCTCGCGTCGTGCTGCTGGCCTCGGTCGCACTGGCAGTCCATTCGGCGATCGCGCTCGCACAGGCCCCGCTGCCGTCCTCGGGCGAGGACTTCACCGTCGGCGACATCAAGGTGGAGGGCCTGCAGCGCATCTCCGAGGGCACGGTATTCAACTACCTGCCGGTGAACATCGGCGATCACCTGACTCCGCAGCGGGTGCGCGAGGCGATCCGCGCCCTCTATGCCACCGGGTTCTTCCGCGACGTGGAGCTGCGCCGCGAAGGCAACACCCTGGTCGTGGTGGTGCTCGAGCGGCCCTCGATCGAGAGCTTCACCATCTCCGGCAACAAGGACATCAAGACCGAGGACCTGCAGAAGTCACTGCGCAACGTCGGCCTCGCGCCCGGCAAGATCTTCGACCGCTCCGTGCTCGAGGACGTCACGGGGTACCTGACCGACCAGTACTACAGCCGCGGCAAGTACGGCGTCGGCATCGACACCAAGGTCACGTCCGATACCGACAACCGGGTGAAGATCGCGATCAAGATCCGCGAGGGCGAGCGCGCGGTGATCCGCGCGATCAACATCGTGGGCGACACGAAGTTCAAGCAGAAGAGCCTGCTGAAGAGCTTTCAGCTGAAGACCCCGAACTGGCTCTCCTGGTACAAGCAGGACGACCGCTACTCGCGCGAGACGCTGCAGGGCGATCTCGAGCGGCTGCGCGACTACTACATGGACCGGGGCTACGCCAATTTCCAGATCAACTCCACCCAGGTGCAGATCACGCCCGAGAAGAACGACATCTTCATCGATGTCAACATCAGCCAGGGCGAGGTATACAAGATCTCGGACGTGAAACTCGCGGGCACCTTCGTGGTGCCGAAGCCCGAGCTGCAGCGGCTGGTCGCGATCGAGCCGGGGGAGATCTTCAACCGCAAGCTGATCACCTCCACCCAGAAGCTGATCGAGGACCGGCTGGGCGAGGACGGCTACGCGTTCGCGAAGGTCGATCCGGTGCCCACGCCCGACGACAAGAACCACACGGTCTCGCTGACCTTCTTCATCGATCCGGGCAACCGCGTCTACGTGCGCAACATCACCTTCTCCGGCGAGACGGCGATCAACGACGTCGTGCTGCGCCGCGAGATGCGCCAGCTCGAGGGTGGATGGCTGTCCAGCGTGGCGCTGGAGCGCTCGAAGCAGCGCATCCAGAAGCTGCCGTACGTCAAGGACGTGAGCTACACCAAGACGCCGGTCACGGGCTCCCCGGACCAGGTGGACGTGGACTACAAGATCAAGCAGGGGCCGGCGGCGCAGCTCTCGGGCGGCATCGGCTACTCGGCCACCTACAAGCTGATGCTGAACGCCAACTACGCCGACGCCGACTTCCTCGGCACCGGCAACCGCTTCGCGATCGACCTGCAGGGCGGGGCGTACAACAAGGTGTACACCATCCAGTACACCAACCCCTACATCACCATGAACGGGGTCGGCCAGACCCTGTCGGTGAGCTATCGGGACGTCACGCAGTTCGTGTCGTCCTCCTCGAGCTTCTCCTCGAAGAACCTCAGCCTCGGTCCGACGTGGAGCTACCCGATCTCGGAGTTCCAGTACCTCACCTTCGGCGCGGCGTTCGAGAGCTCGAAGCTCCTGACCACCTCCTACAGCAGCGCGCAGCAGGCGCAGGAGTGGGTGCGGCAGAACGGCCATCCCTATACCCGCCTGGTCCACGAGGACTACAGCAACAACGACTTCCAGCTGTACGGCACCGATTTCAACGACATCCTGGTGGTCGCCGGCTGGGGTCTCGACACGCGCAACCGGTCGCTGTTCGCGGACCGCGGCAACCGCACGGCCGTCAGCTTCCGCATCACCGCGCCGGGAAGCTCGGTGAAGTACTGGATGGGCAACCTGATGTTCCAGCAGTACGTGCCCCTCTGGCGGCACTGGCTCACCCTGTCGTTCCTGGACAGCATCGATTACGGCGCGCCGCTCGGCAGCACCACCGCCATCCCGCCCTACCAGCAGCTCTTCGGCGGCGGGCCGGACTCGGTCCGCGGCTTCCGCGAGGACTGGCTGGGGCCGCGCGACAACTTCGGCAATCCCTACGGCGGCAACTTCCGCGTCACCAGCCAGAACGAGGTGCTGCTGCCCATGCCGGAGAAGTGGCGGCAGAACGCCCGGGTGAGCCTCTTCTTCGACCTGGGGAACGTCTTCTACACGGGGAACAAGATCCAGTTCTTCGGGCCGGACGGCGTGACGCCCGCGACCTACCACCTGAACGGCTTCGGCGACCTGAAGCGCTCGGTCGGTGTCGCGGTGGAGTGGCTGGCCCCGCTCGGGCTATTCCGGTTCAGCTTCGGCGTGCCGCTGAACGCCAAGCACTACTCCCCGAGTCAGCACACCTGGGGCGACGAGACCGAGGGCTTCCAGTTCTCGATCGGACAGGCGTTCTGAGGCGCCGGCACGCGGGACCCGGCCGGGCTCGCTGAGCGCGAGCCCGGTACGCACTGCGGCCGCCGGGGGGAATGCTATCATTGGCAGCTTCGCCGCCGATCCCGGCGATCGATTCATAAACCGATTACTAGTATCAGAGGTGGGTTTTCCGTGAAGCGCTTGATCCGGTTGAGCTCAGGGGTTTGCAGATTCGCCGTGGCGGCAGGACTCGTCGTGGCGCTGGCCGGAACGCTCGCCGCCGCGCCGGCGCGGGCCGCAGGGCTCAGGGTCGCGGTGGTCAACTACGGCGAGCTGCTGCAGCAGTCGCCGCAGGCGAAGGCCGCCGTCGCCTCGCTGCGCGCGGAATTCGCGCCCAAGCAGCGCTCGCTCCAGGCGCAGGCGACCCAGCTCAAAGCCAAGGAGGACACGCTGAAGAAGAACGAGGCCACCATGACGCAGGACCAGCGCGACAAGGCGGAGCTCGACCTGCGGGAACGCTATCAGGACCTCGCGCGCAAGCAGAGCGAGATCCAGGACGACGTGAACACCCGCCGCAACGAGCTGATGTCGCAGCTGCAGCGCACCCTGGTGCAGGTGGTGCAGAGCTACGCCAAGGAGCAGAAATACGACCTCGTGCTCGCCGATGGCGTGATCTATTCGGACTCGGCTCTCGACATCACGCCGGCCATCCTGAGCGCTCTGAAGACGCAGGCCGGTCACCAAGCGCCGGCCAAGAAGTAACGCCCGTCGAGTCGCGGGCGCTGCGGGCTCGTTTCCTCCATGGGCGTCTCAATCGGGGAGCTCGCGGTCCGGTTCGGCTGCGAGCTGCGCGGCGACCCCGGCGTGCAGGTCGATCACGTGGCCACGCTGGCGCACGCGGACTCGCGCTCCCTGGCGTTCCTCGCCAATCCGCGCTACCGCCAGCAGCTCGCCGCCACCAGGGCGGGCGCGGTGGTGCTCGATGCGGCGAGCGCGAACGACTGCGCCGCAGCGGCGCTCGTCTGTAGGAACCCGCACGCCACCTACGCCCGGATAGCCGCCGTTCTGCATCCGCTGGCGGCGGCGCCGCCCGGGGTGCATCCCTCGGCGGTGATTGCGCCGGGCGCGAGGATCGATTCCAGCGCACATGTTGGCGCGCTCGCCGTGATCGGTGAGGGCGCCGTCGTGGGTCCGCGGGCTCACGTCGGTCCCCAGTGTCTGGTCGAGGAGGGCGCGACACTCGCCGAGGACGTGCGCCTCACGGCCCGCGTGACCGTCTGCCGCGGGGTGGAGATCGGCGCCCGCACAGTCGTTCAGCCGGGAGCCGTCATCGGCGGCGACGGCTTCGGCTTCGCGCAGGAGGGCGGCCGTTGGATCAAGGTGCCGCAGACGGGGACCGTGCGCGTTGGGCCCGACGTCGAGATCGGCGCCAACACCACGATCGACCGGGGCGCCATCGAGGACACCGTGATCGAGGAGGGCGTCAAGCTCGACAATCTGATCATGATCGCCCACAACGTGCGGGTGGGCGCCCACAGCGCGCTGGCGGCCTGCGTCGGCGTATCGGGCAGCACCAGCATCGGGCGCCGCTGCATGATCGGCGGCCAGGTGGGCATCGGGGGGCATCTCACGATCAGCGACGACGTGATGATCACCGGCTGCACCATGGTCAGCCATTCCATTTCCCGTCCGGGCGTATACTCCGGGGGTATACCGCTCGAGGAGGCCCATGTCTGGCGCCGCCTGGTCGCGCGCTTCAAGCGCATCGACTCGCTCGCCTCGCGGCTCAAGGCGCTGGAGCGCCACACCTCCGGCGGCCCCGACCAGGAAGAGGATGATGACTGATTCCACGCAACTCGATATCCAGAGCATTCTGCGGTACCTGCCGCACCGCTACCCCTTCCTGCTGGTCGACCGCGTGCTGGAGTGGCACAGCGGCAAGAGCATCCGCGCGCTGAAGAACATCACGTACAACGAGCCGTACTTCCCCGGTCATTTCCCCGGGCGGCCGGTCATGCCGGGCGTCATCATCATCGAGGCGCTGGCGCAGACCGCGGGCATCCTCACGTTCCTCAGCGCCAATGTGATCCCGGACGTGGAGACGCGCTTCTACTTCGTCGGCATCGACAAGGCGCGCTTCAGGAAGCCGGTCGAGCCCGGAGACCAGCTCGTGCTCACCGCGCAGGTGGATCGGTATCTGAAAGGCATCTGGCGCTTCTCCACCGCGGCGCTCATCGGTGACACCGAGGTGGCTCACGCGGAAATCATGGTGGCGCCGGAGACCGCGAAGTGATCGACAGCCATGCCATCGTCTCGCCGCGGGCGGAGCTGGCGGCGGACGTCGCCGTGGGCCCCTTCAGCGTGATCGGCCCGGACGTGCGCATCGGACCGGGCACGGTCGTGGGACCCCATGTCGTCATCAACGGGCCGACCACGATCGGCGCGAACAACAGGATCTTCCAGTTCGCCTCTCTGGGCGATGCGCCGCAGGACAAGAACTACGGCGGCGAGCCGACGCGGCTCGAGATCGGTGACCGCAACGTGTTCCGCGAGAGCTGCACCGTCAACCGCGGCACGACCCATGACAAGGGCGTCACGGTCATCGGCGACGACAATCTCTTCATGGCCTACTCGCACGTCGCGCACGATTGCCTCGTCGGCTCCAACACGGTGTTCGCCAACTGCGCCGCGCTCGCCGGGCACGTGGAGATCGGCGACTGGGTGACGCTCGGCGGGCTCACCGCGGTTCACCAGTTCACCAGGATCGGCGCCTATGCCTTCCTCGGAGGCGGCACGATCGTCACCCGGGACGTGCCTCCCTACGTCATGGCCGCGGGCAATCCGGCGGAGCCTCACTCGATCAACTCCGTGGGCCTCAAGCGCAGGGGATTCACGGAGGAGCAGATCCGATCCATCCGCGAGGCCTACCGCATCGTCTACCGCTCCGACCTCAGGCTCAGCGAGGCGCTCGAGCGGCTCGAGCGTTCCGCCAGCGAGCAGCCCGAGCTGCGCCTGTTCGTCGATTTCGTCCGCAGCTCGACACGCAGCATCGTCAGATGATGCGGACGGCGCCGCTGCGCGTCGGTATCGTCGCGGGAGAATCATCCGGAGATCAGCTCGGCGCCGCGCTCATCGCGGCGCTGCGGGAGCGCGTGCCCGGCCTCGAATGCTTCGGGGTCGCGGGACCGAAGATGATCGCCGCGGGCTGCGAGGCCTGGGCGGGTGCGGAGGAGCTTGCGGTCATGGGGCTGACCGAAGTCGTCCGCCACCTGCCGCGGTTGCTGCGGCTTCGGGCCTCTCTCGCCGGGCGGCTCCTCGCGGCCCGTCCTGACGTGTTCGTCGGGATCGATGCTCCGGAGTTCAACCTCGGACTCGCCAGGCGGCTTCACGCGAGGGGACTCACCACCGTGCAGTACGTCAGCCCGCAGGTCTGGGCGTGGCGGCAGGGGCGGGTCCGGGACATCGGCCGCGCCTGCGACCTGGTGCTCTGCCTGCTGCCCTTCGAGACCGCCTTCTACGCGCGTCACGGCGTGCCCGCGGCTTTCGTCGGCCATCCGCTCGCGGATCAGATTCCACTCGAGGTCGACCGCGAAGGTGCCCGCGCCGCGCTCGGGTTGGAGCGGGCCGGCACGGTCGTGGCGCTGCTGCCCGGCAGCCGCGTGGGCGAAGTCGAGCGTCTGGCTGCGGACTTCCTGCGGGCTGCCGCCTGGCTCGGTGAGCACCGGCCCGATCTGCGGTTCATCGCCCCGATGGCGACCGCCCGCGCACGTGAGGCATTCGAGAGAAAGCAGGCGGAAGTACCTGGCGCACCGAAGGTTTGGCTCATCGAGGGGCGAGCCCAGCAGGCGCTCGCCGCCTGTGACGCGGCCATCGTCGCCTCGGGAACCGCTACACTGGAGACGCTGCTGTCGCGCCGTCCGATGGTCGTGGCGTATCGTCTCGGCGCGCTCACCGCGTTCCTGCTGCGAAGACTGCGACTGGTCAAAGTGCCGTACTTCTCGCAACCGAATCTGCTCGTAGGACGCCCGCTCGTGCCCGAGCTCTTCCAGGAGCAGGTGAGCGGCGCCGCGCTCGGTGAGGCGCTCCTCGGCAGGCTCTCGGACCGCGAGTATCTGCGCCAGCTCGATGAGGAGTTTCGCAAGGTGCACGAGACCCTCCGCGGCGGCGCGGCGGCGCGCGCAGCCGAGGCGATCCTGTCGCTCCTGAGGGCGCCTGAGTCGCGGAGGAGCGCGGTGTGAGCGTTTCCACGGGCACTCGCGGCTCGCGACGGCAGCTCCCAGGGGCGCGCGTCGCCGGCGTCGACGAGGCCGGCCGCGGCCCGCTCGCCGGCCCGGTCGTCGCCGCCGCGGTCATCCTGCAGCCGCGCCGGCGTATCGACGGCCTGGCCGATTCCAAGGCCCTCTCGCGGGAGGAGCGTGAGCGCCTCGCCCCGATCATCCGCGCCCGCGCGCTCGCCTGGGCCGTCGCCTGGGCCGACCGCGACGAGATCGACGCGCTCAACATCCTCGGCGCCACGTTCCTCGCGATGCGCCGCGCGCTCCTGCGCCTGCCGGTGTGCCCGACGCACGTGCAGGTGGACGGCAATCAGCTCCCGCCGCTCGCCGATCTGCCGTTCGTCTGCAGCGCGGAGACCATCATCGAGGGGGATGCGCGCGTCGCCGCGATCAGCGCCGCCTCCATTCTCGCCAAGACGCACCGCGATGCCATGATGGAAGCGCTCGATCCCTGCTACCCGGGTTTCGAGCTCGCGGCGCACAAGGGATACGGCACTCCCGCGCATCTCGAGGCGCTGCGCACCCGCGAGCCCTCGCCCCAGCATCGCCGCTCCTTCAATCCGGTGAGGGTGGCGCTCGGGACGTTGCCCGAGCTCCAGTGCGAGCTGCCGCTGACCGGCACCGACGGCGAGCCCTGACATGTCCGCCGGTTTCGTTCATCTGCGCCTGCACACCGAGTACTCGCTGATCGACAGCGTCGTGCGCGTGCCCGAGCTCATCGAGGCCGTCGCCGCCGCCGGCATGCCCGCGGTGGCCGCGACCGACCAGAGCAACCTCTTTGCGATGGTCAAGTTCTATCGCGCCGCGCTCGCCCGCGGCGTCAAGCCGATCATCGGTGTCGATCTTCTCGTGCGCGAGCCCGGCGAGCGCCAGCAGCCTGCGCGCATCACGCTCATCTGCCAGAACCAGACCGGCTACCGCAATGCCACGCGCCTGGTCAGCCGCGCCTACCTGGAAGGCCAGCAACGCGGTGTGCCCCTGATCGAGCGCGGCTGGCTCACCGCCGAGACGCTCGAGGGCCTCATCGCGCTCTCCTGCGCGACCGAAGGCGATGTCGGCCGGGCGCTCGCCAACGGCCGCGAGCAGGACGCCTCGCGCGCGCTCGATGACTGGCTCGCTCTGCTTCCCGACCGCTACTACATCGAGCTGCAGCGCCTCGGCCGCGCGGACGAGGAAAGCTACATCGCCGCCGCCGTCAACCTCGCCGGCCGCCGCGGCGTCCCGGTGGTCGCCACCAACGACGTGCGCTTTCTCAAGGCGAGCGACTTCGAGTCACACGAGGCGCGCGTCTGCATCCACGACGGCACGCTCCTCGCCGATCCCAACCGTGTCCGCCGCTACACCGCGCAGCAGTATCTGCGCTCGCCCGAGGACATGGCGCGCCTCTTCGCCGACATCCCCGAAGCTCTGGCCAATTCCGTCGAGATCGCCCGCCGAGCCAGCCTCACCCTCAAGCTCGGCCAGCCGCGCCTGCCGCCCTATCCCGTTCCGGGCGACATGACGACCGAGGAATTCCTGCGCAAGGAGGCGGAGTCGGGACTCGAGAAGCGCCTGGCGGAAATGAGCGGTGCCGAATCCGACGCGCCGCCCGGGGCCGCCGCGCCGGCCGGAACCGGCAAAGTCGACCTCGAGCAGTACCGCAAGCGTCTGCAGGCCGAGCTCGACGTCATCTGCAAGATGGGCTTCGCCGGTTACTTCCTGATCGTCGCCGACTTCATCCGCTGGGCCAAGGAGAACGGTGTTCCCGTAGGTCCCGGCCGCGGCTCCGGCGCCGGCTCCCTGGTCGCCTACAGCCTGCGGATCACCGATCTCGATCCGTTGCGCTACGACCTCCTCTTCGAGCGCTTCCTGAATCCCGAGCGCGTCTCCATGCCCGACTTCGACGTCGATTTCTGCATGGTGGGTCGGGACCGTGTGATCGACTACGTCGCAGGCCATTACGGCCGCGACCGCGTATCGCAGATCATCACGTACGGCACGATGGCCGCCAAAGCCGTCGTCCGCGACGTCGGCCGCGTGCTGGGAATGACCTACGGGTTCGTCGACAAGATCGCCAAGCTCATCCCCTTCGAGCTCGGCATCACTCTCGATGATGCGCTGCAGAAAGAGCCCGAGCTCAAGCGCCTCTATGATTCCGAGGAGGACGTCCGCAACCTCATCGATCTCGCCCGCTCCCTCGAGGGACTGACCCGCAACGCCGGCATGCACGCCGGCGGCGTCGTCATCGCGCCGTCGGTGCTGACTGACTTCGCGCCCCTCTATTGCGACGAGTCGGGCGGGAGCCTCGTCACCCAGTTCGACAAGGATGACGTCGAGGCGGCGGGCCTGGTGAAGTTCGACTTCCTGGGGCTGCGCACCCTCACCGTGATCGACTGGACCGTGAAGGCGATCAACGCGCGGCGCGCGCAGACCGGCGAGCCGCCGCTGGACATCACCAGGATCCCCCTGGATGACGCCTTCACGTATGACAGGGTGTTCAAGAGGGCGCAGACGGTGGCGGTATTCCAGTTCGAGTCCGGCGGCATGCAGCGCATGCTCAAGGATGCGAAGGCCGACCGCTTCGATGACCTCATCGCCCTGGGCGCGCTCTACCGGCCGGGACCCATGGACCTGATTCCGGAGTACGTCGCGTGCAAGCACGGCAAGAAGCCCGAGTATCTGCATCCCGGCATGGAGCAGGTGCTCGGCGTGACGTATGGAGTGTTCGTCTATCAGGAGCAGGTGATGCAGATCGCCCAGCGCCTGGCCGGTTACACGCTCGGCGGCGCCGACCTGCTGCGCCGCGCCATGGGCAAGAAGAAGCCCGAGGAGATGGCGAAACAGCGCGGCGTGTTCGTCGCGGGCGCCGCCGCGCGGGGCATCGGGGAGAGGATCGCCAACGCGATCTTCGACCAGATGGAGAAGTTCGCCGGCTACGGCTTCAACAAGTCGCACTCGGCGGCCTACGCGCTGATCGCCTACCAGACCGCCTGGCTCAAGGCGCATTATCCGGCCGCCTTCATGGCCTCGGTGCTG